>CBFGJR010000022.1:0-5055 GCA_965649145.1 Caldifarciminota bacterium
AATTCTTTCTGGAACAAAGAAAATGGATTTGTAAAAAAAATAATTGAAAAAAAAGGAAAAAAATTTGATTATTTTGAGAAACCACTTAATAATATGTTTTCTATTTTTAGTGATAAAAATAAATTGCTTAAAAAAGTTAAAAAAGATTTACCCTTTTCAGAATTAAAAAAAATCAAAAAGGGAAAAAGTTTTTTATTAACTCCTTCTAACCTGCCTCTAATAGAAATTCAGTATCTTTACTTTTTAATTTTAGTATCAGAAAAAATATTATGGAGACCAAGTAAAAATTACATTGAACTTTCTCGCAAACTCCTTTATTATTTTAAAAAGCACAGTTTTAAAAATATTGAAATTGTTAAAGATGATTTAGAAAATTTAAAAGAAAAAATAAAAGATTTTGATTATTTTGTCCTTGTTGGCTCTGATAGAACTATTAAGGAATTTAAAAAAAATATAAATAAATCAAAAAAAATAATTGAATACGGTAGCAAAACAAGTATTTCAATTATCTTTAATAAAGTAAAAATAAAAAAAGTTTTAAAAGACCTTTGCTATTTTTCCCACTCTGGCTGTTTATCACCTACAATTATTTTTGTTCATAAAAATATTTTTAATGAATTTTTAAAAAAATTAGAAAAAGAAATTTTAAAAATAAAAGGTCTATTTAATGAGAAAGAAAAGTTATTTAATTTTTACATTTATCTTTCTGAAGAAGAATCGGAAAAGAAAGGAGAATTTTATATAAAATTGAACCCTGAAAATATTTTCATATCAAAGGGATTTTTAAACATCTTTGAATTTTCAGAATTTGAAAATTTAATAGAAAAAATTAAAAAAATTGAAAATATAATCCAAGGAATAAGTATATATCCCTTTAAAAAAGAAATTTCAAAAATTTTAAAGGAAAACTTCAAAAATGTTTGTATCAAAAAGATAGGAGAACTCCAGATTATAGATGAAAATTTTTTTCCTGATGGAATAAAACCTTTAAGTATGTTACTTAATTAGAATAAACTTTTTAAAAATTCTTCTTCCACCTGCTTCAAGTAAAAGAAAATAATTTCCCGCTGATTTAAATCTTCCTGAAGAACTTTTTCCCGTCCATAAAACTCTATACTCTCCTGGTTCAAGAATATCCCTTAACAGCCTTCTCACATTCCTTCCCGATTCATCAAAAATTTTTATATTTACCTCTGATTTCTTATTCATTTTAAAATCAAAAACTACATTCCCCCTATCGTTATAAATAAATACATTTTCAACTACCCCTTTTCTCTCCCAAACAGGACCTTTTATGATTTTACAAAGAATGTCTTTTTCTGGATTATAGGAAATGGAATCAGGAACATACAAGGTTTGAATCTTATAAATTTCAAAAGTATCATCAATCCATAAATCCTTGAAATAAAAATTGTTATCATAATAAATAGAGATCCTTAGAGGCAAGATGTAAGGAGGGAATTTTTGTTTTATTCTTATTTCATTTACATAAAGATTTGCACCTGCTGAATAGGTAGTATCATAAATTTTAAAACGGGGGTAATCACCCCTTGTTAGCCATTCTTCAAAGAAAAAGAAAAGGGAACTTCCATAATATTTTTCACAGGCACTTTGAAAATCAGAAATAGTAACATTTCCATAGGCATTTAGAGTTAAATAATCTTTAAGTGCACTAAAAAAAGAATTATCTCCGATTAATTTTCTCAAAATATGAAGGACATAGGCTCCCTTTTTATATATGATGGGTAAAAATCTTTCACTATTAAAATATGTGTCCCTTGGGTCAAAGATTGGGTAAAGTTCTGTTGAATCCACACTGAAAAAGAGATTTTTAAAATTTTCAAGAATCTGTATAGCCTTTTTTTTACCATATTTATACTCAGCCCAGAGGACTTCCATATAAGATGCAAAACCTTCATTTAACCATATTTCCTTCCAGTCAGAAGGTGTAACAAAGTCTCCAAACCACTGGTGTGCAAGTTCGTGAACAAATCCAAATTCAAATTTATAAATGTTACCTGTATCATTCCACCAACCAGGATTAACAAAAGTGATAGTCTGATTTTCCATTCCTCCTGGAAAATCAAATACAGAGGCAACCCCATATTTAGAGAAGGGGTAATAAAGAAATTTTTTTGAAAAGAAATCCATTGCATCTCTATGTAATGTCTTTAAACTTTCTGCAACAATTCTATTTTTTTCATCAACAACATAATAAAAAAGAGGTTTATCCTGATAATAATCATTTAGTATCTTGTAATTGGAATAAAGGGAAAAGGCAATAAGATAGGTGGCAATGTTGTGAGATTCATAAAAAACAAAGATTGTGGAATCATGCTGGGGGTATTCTCTTTTTTCCATCAATAGTCCATTTGAAGCAACTTCAAATCCGTAGGGAACATTAAATTTAATCTTTAAGGTCGCCTTATCATATGGCTCATCCCAGCAAGGGAAAATTCTCCTTGCATCCTGTGGTTCTGAAAAAGTAAAGACCATATTGCTGGGGTGAAAGAAAACACCCCTCATATTATCAATTGGAACATTACCAGGATAAAATTTATAAAAGTATACCTTGAAATTTAATGTTTCACCTTTAAAAATTCTATAAGGAAGAATAAATTCAACAAGATCAGAATCAGGGTAAGAAAAACTTAGGATTTTTCTATTCATAGCAAGAACACTATCAATGAAAATATCCTTGGCATTAAATTTAATATTATTTAATGAATTTTCTGTAACAACTACTATAAATTCAACAGAGCCTGAGAGATTTCTTGTCTCTGGTCTTATTTTTAAATTTATATTGTAATGGAGGACATCATATCCAGGAGAACTTCTTTGAAAGGGATAAGGTCTTACAAAATTCAGAGAAATTAAAAAGGGAAAAAGAAGTTGCATAATTTAAGAATAAGGTAAAATATTGATTTTTTTCATTTTTTATTTTATATTTTTGTAATGGAGATTTTAAGGTATTTTTTCAGTTTTATCAGTTATTTTGTAAAAAAACTTGTACTTATTTTTATTTTTAACAAAAAAATAAGAAATTATAAAAAATATCAAAGGATGGTAAAATTTTTAAAAAGTTATTCAGAAGAACACAGAAGGTTAATAGAGTTTTTAAGAGTTAATTTAAATAATTCTGATATAAATGTTGATAAGAAAAAACTTAAAATTCTTTCATCTTCTGAAAAGAAAATAAAGGAATTAAAGAAAAAATTAAAATTTATAAGAAAAAGTAAAGGTGGAAAGGAGCTTTACAACAATTTGATGGTTTTACTTGGAATTCACGCAAGGGAAATATTTTTTATAAGAAAGTATTTCAATTCTTTTAAAAGAAAGGACCCTGAGATAACTAAATATTATCTTTTTGTCATTGAAGATCTTTTGAAAAAGGATGAAAAAGCATCCGAAGAATTTGTGGAAAGTATTGAGAATTTTATAAAGGGACCGATAATTTAAATAATTAGGGGTATGGGGGCAGGACCGGGTGGTCGCTCTTCCAGTTAAAAGGAAGGGAGGAAAGTCCGGACTCCAGAGGGCAGGGTGCCTTCTGAAAAAGAAGGTTCTTCCCGTAAAAGGGGAGAAGGAAAGGGCAACAGAAAAAATACCGCCTGATCCCTTAAAAAGGGAGGGTAAGGGTGAAAAGGTGGGGTAAGAGCCCACCGGTCTTGGGGCAACCCAAGACGAAGGGGTGAGATGCCCCTATCCTGATAAATTATATCAGGACCTTTGCAACCCCCACCCGGAGCAAGGCAAACAGGGGAGGTTATTGGGGTGGCCCGCCTCCACGAATCCCCGGGTAGCCGCAAAGACAAATGCCACCTAAAACAGAATCCGGCTTACGAGTCCTGCCCCCAAATTTAAAAGACTATTTTGAATTTAATTTTTTTATAAGTTATAATTTTAAAAGATAGTTTAAAAAGCCCCGGTAGCTCAACAGGGAGAGCGGCGGGCTGTTAACCCGAAGGTTGCAGGTTCGAGTCCTGCCCGGGGCGTTTTTTCTAATTTGATAGACAGAAAACCACACTGGATTAAAATAAAACTTTTTTTTAATGAGAACTTTTCACAAATAAAGCAAACTCTGAGAAGCAAAAAACTTCACACTGTTTGTGAAGAAGCACTCTGTCCAAATGTCAATGAATGCTGGGGAGAAAAAACTGCAACTATTATGATTATGGGTGATATATGCACAAGAGGTTGCAGGTTCTGTAATGTAAAAACGGGTAATCCAAAAGGATACCTTGATCCAGAAGAACCAAAAAGAGTTGCTGAAGCAATAAGAGAATGGAACTTAAAATATGTTGTCATAACATCTGTTGATAGGGATGACCTTCCTGATGGTGGTGCCAATCACTTTGCAAAAACTGTTAGAAAAATAAAAAATTTAAATCCTGAAATTTTAATAGAACCCCTTATTCCTGATTTTCAGGGAAATTTGGATTCTCTTAAAATAGTTCTTGACTCAAATCCTGATGTTTTGGCTCACAATGTAGAAACTGTTGAAAGATTAACACCTTATGTAAGGGATAAAAGAGCAAGTTATAAAACAAGTTTAAAAGTTCTTGAAAACTCTAAAAAATTAAGACCTGATATTTATACAAAATCAAGCATAATGGTTGGTCTTGGAGAAGAAGAGGAAGAAATAATAAAAACTTTGAAAGATCTGAGAGAAACTGGAGTTGACATAGTTACAATTGGACAATACTTAAGACCTTCCTCCCATAGAAAATTTCTTGAAGTAAGGGAGTACATTCATCCAGAAAAATTTGAATATTATAAGAAAATTGCCCTTGAAATGGGTTTTTTATACTGTGCATCAGGACCTTTTGTAAGAAGTTCGTATAAAGCATACGAAGTCTTTGCTCTGGGAATAATTAAAAGAGGATAAAAGAACAAAGGGGATACTTTTATTATTGAATTTCTACAACATAAATTGCTCATTAAAAGAATAGAAAAAATTGGGCTTTGTTCAAAAGGAAATTCACAGATTTAAGGCAAAACTTGATGAGATAAATAAGAGTGTTTATTTTATAAAAGTTAAAATGGGAGAAGAAC
>CBFGJR010000023.1:0-5049 GCA_965649145.1 Caldifarciminota bacterium
AATTATAGGTAAAGAAGGAAAACTACCGGTTATAACAAAAGGTCTAAATGATGGTAAATTTGATCCCCTAGATGAAATATTTTTTTATGCAAAAAGACTCTCGGGTAAAAATTCTTTTTATGACCTTTACTCTTTTGAAAACACATATATACTTTATTTTAATAGAAATTTAAAGGTAGAAATGCCCGAAGAAGATGCAAGCCCAGGTAATAATGAGCCAGTTGTTGAAAAGGGATTTTTTAAATTTCACTTTGAAGAGGAAAAATATTTTCCTGACCTTGACCCTGCTCATTCAGATACAGAAGATATATGGTTTTATAGATATTTAACAAAAATTAAAGAAGAAACATTAAAAATTAAAATTCCACGTGCCATAGATTCCAATGTTTACAGATTAAAAATAAATTTTGATACAGATGAGGTGGAAACTCAAGATTACATACACAGAATAAACTTAAAAATAGGAAACTACTTTATTGATAGTTTTACTTATAATTCAAACTTCCCATATACAATTGAAAAAGACATTAAAGGATTTATATTAAATTCTGATTCCCTTATTTTAATAAAAGAAAAATCTGATATTCCTAATTATTTAAATTTTATAGAAATTGAGGGGGAATTTTTACTCGATGCAAAAAAATTAAACAATCTTAAATTTGAATTAAAAAGTATAAATGGTAACATATTAATAAAGGGATTTACTCAAAGACCCCTCTTTTTTATAAATATAAACAAAAAAGTTTATAAGAACTTTGAAATTATAAGTTACATTGAAAATGGAAAAACCTTCTATGGATTAAAGGCAAAAATTAAAGAAAATTTACCCTCTGAATTCTTTGTAGCAGATAAATTTTTAACACCCGATTCCCTCATTTTATACAAAATTGAAAAGGATGTTAGAAAAGAAAATGGTGCCAATGTTTTAATCTTATATCATCCCGAATTTAAAGAATATGCTGACTCATTAATAATATTTCATTCATCTCCCAGGGGAGGTAATTACAATGTAAAGGGTTTTTCAGTAAAGGATATTTATGTTCAATTTAACTACGGGATAAAGAGCCCCTTTGCAATAAGAAAATTTCTTAAATACTTTTATATAACTAAGGAACCTAAAATTAATTATTTAATAATTATAGGTGATGCAAGTAAGGATCCAAGAGATATTCTAAAAGATGTGATGAAAGATAAAGTTCCAACCTTCCTTTTTCCTTCAACCTTTTACCAGTTTCAATCTAACGCCATATTTACCGGATTTTTCTCATCTGATTTTTATTACTCAAACATAATAGGTGATGACCCCTTCCCTGATATTGTTGTTTCAAGAATTCCTATCCAGAATAAAAATGAAATGAAAATAATGTTAAGAAAAATAAAAGAATATGCTGACAAGAATCCTGGTATCTGGAGGAGACACTTCATTTTAGCCACAGAAAGAAAAGAAGGAACAGGAAGTGATATTTACTCAAAAATTAATAACTATTTAAAGTCTCTTTTAAAAAAGGGGATGAGTTATGTTGAACCTGACGAAAATGAAACACCCGAAAATTTAGTCTCTTATCTATCAGATGGTGCTATTATTTTTAACTTCATAGGACACGGAGGAATTCATACACTCTGGGCAAAGGGAGCTTTTAGACAGGAAGACCTTTGGGAAACAACAAATTACAAAAAATATTACTTTTTTACCGCCCTATCATGCTGGACAGGTGAATTCGGTATGACAGATGCAAGAGCCTTCGGTGAAGAAATCCTTCTTTTACCCCAAAGGGGAGCCATTGCCTCCATATCTTTATCCGGAAGTGGAAAAGAGCCTGGAAATCTTAACTTTGATATAAGTTCCGATTATACAAAATCTATTTTTATAGGTTATTTAAGAAATTCAATAAACAAAATCGGTGATTTAGTGCTTTACTCAAGAATGTATTTACTTTCAAGATACTCAATGCTTGACAAATTTGCTGAAACAACTTTAAAAACTTCAAATCTACTGGGGAACCCATTACTTTTTTTACCTGAACTTGAAGAAGTTAATATTAAAACAGATAAAAATTATTACAATCCCTCTGACAGTGTTTTAGTTTATGTTCAAAATCCCTTCATTCTTTCCGGAAGTTCTGTATGGGAAGTCATATATAAAAACCTAAAAGATAACATAATTTTAAGAGAATTATATACAAGAGCTTTTGATAATGCTGACATAAAGTTAAAATTTAAAATTCCAGAGACAATACAAAAGGCAAAAACTGAAGTAAACCTATATGCCTTTGGTTTAAATCCCTTTAAGGAAATAATTTCAAACACTAATTTCAGTGTAAAAATATTAAACATCGATTCAATATATTTTAAACCTGAAATTTACTCTGAGGATACCTTTAGAGTTTACGCAAAACTGAGTGCCTCTTATCCACTTATATCCTGTGAATTATGGTATTCTATGAATGACACCTCAGAACCTCAAAATTTAATCAGGGTCACAATGTCAAAAATAAGTAAAAATACTTTTAAAACCAACATAACTTTACCAATTTTTAACAAAAAATACTTCCATTATGCCTTTATTGCCACCGATACCTTCTTTACAAGTTACTTTTCCGATACCCTTTATTTAAAAAATAAATCTTATGCTGATTTAGTCCTAAAAAAGAATTTAATAAATATAACTCCCTCTGAAAAATTTCCTGAAATAAACTTTCCTTTCACAAATTCAGGTGGAAGGGATGCAAATAGTTTTTACATTTTTTATTTAATAAAAACAAAAGGTGGAAGAACCTTAAAAGGGGATTCTATTTTTATTAACTCTTTTAAAACACATGAAACAGAAATCTTAAAGGTTGAGCTTCCCTGCACAACCTATTACAGATATAAAATAATCTTAGATTATAAAAATAGTATAAGAGAAATAAGCGAATTCAATAATTCAGATTCAGGTATAATCAAAAATCCATATATATATGTGGATACATCTGGATTTAAAGGTAAAATAGATTTCAAAGATTTAAAATTCAACATGGAATTTTTCCCATCAAAGAGTTTATCAATATATGAGTTAAAAAAAATTAAAAACACTCAAATAGATGATTCTACAATAAAAATTATTGGAATAAAAGAAAATAACAAAAAGGATACAATCGGGAAATTTATTTTTGAAAATATAAATGAAAAAAAAGATGTTATAATGAAAATAGATAAGGATTCCTTATGGCATAAAATTGATTATTTTTATGACAGCTTGAATAATAAAATTGAATTTTATTTAACAGAAAAGGGGGAAATTGCCCTTTTTAACACTTCTGATAATAAAGGACCTTCAATTGAACTTTACTATAAGAATAGAAAAATAGAGGAAGAAAAATTCAGAATATCAAAAAATCTTGATTTAAAAATTCTTTTAAAAGATTCTTCTGGAGTAGATCTTATATTCAAAAAACCTGAAATTCTATTCAACAATGAAAAAATTAACTATGAAAATTCAATGATAAAAAAAGAAAAAGGAGTCATAATAAATTTAAAGGAAGGACCCCTCAGGGAGGGAATTTACCCCTTAAAAATAATATGTTACGATGTGATGGGAAACAAAAGTGAAATAAATTTTCAAGTTGAAGTTTTTGTTCCCTTTGATATATTATATTACGGAAACTACCCAAATCCAGCAAGGGAAGGAAAAACGGTTATATTTTATGAATTAACAAAGGAAGGAGAAGAAATGGATTTAAAAATTTATACAGTTTCAGGAAGACTTATAAAGGAATTTGTAACTGATGATGAAGGGAGACCCCTTAATTTAAAAGGGAAGCATAAAGTTACCTGGAATTTAAGGGATTTCTATGGAAATAAAGTTGCAAAGGGAATATACTTTTTGCTTTTAAAAGGTAAAAGGGATGAGGAGGAGAAAAAAATCAAAGCAAAAATTGCAGTGGGTGAATAATGAAAGATTTAAAAAAATTAATTGAAAGGGAAAAAGAACCTTTAAAAAAACTTTTAATACTTGTGAAGATTTTGAGGGAAAATTGCCCTTGGGATAAAAAACAGAATTTATTTACTTATAAAAGGGAACTCCTTGAAGAATGTTATGAGGTGATAAGTGCGATAAATTTTAATGATAAAGAAAAAATAAAGGAAGAAATGGGTGATCTTATTTTGACAGTTTTTATGATGCTCGATGCAATTGAAAAGGAAAAAATAGATAAAAAAGAAAACATTATACTCAATGTTATAAATAAAATGATTGAAAAGCATCCCCATGTTTTTGAGGGTAAAAATTTATCGGAAAAGGAATTTTTAAAAAAATGGGAAATTGAGAAAAATAAAAAGGGAATTGATTTTGAGGATAAAATTTTTCCATCACTCTTAATGGCAGAAAAACTATCAAAAAGGGCAGGTAGAATAGGATTTGACTTTAATAATGTTGACGAAATTTTTAATAAATTAAAGGAGGAAATTGAAGAATTAAAAAAAGCATTAAAAGAAAAAAATAAGGAAGAGATAGAGGAAGAACTGGGTGATATACTTTTTGTATTAACAAATATAGGAAGACACCTTGGGGTCTCGGCAGAGATAGCCCTTTCAAAGGTGAATGAAAAATTTTTAAAGAGATTCAATGAAATGCTTTCAATTTCTGAAAGAGAGGGGAAAAGTTTTTATAATTTAAGTATAAAGGAAATGGATGAATTATGGGAAAAGGCAAAAATTAATTTAAAAAAGGAGAAAAAAATATGAATAAAAAATATGGAATATACATAGATGTTCAAAACTTACAGGCAACCTTTGAGAAATTTAACCAGAATGTTAGGTATGATAAATTTCTTGAATACATAAAAAATAAATATGGCGACCCTTTCAAAGCAGTTTGTTTTGTACCCTATAACCCTGATGACCCGCACAGAAAGAGATTGATAGATGCCCTTTCCTTAATGGGTTATAGAGTTGTAACAAAACAGATAAAGCATTTACCTGATGGCTCTTTAAAAGCAAATATGGATCTTGAAATATGCCTTGAAATTGTTAAAGCCTCTCACTATTTAGAACTAATTATACTTGTAACAG
>CBFGJR010000024.1:0-5011 GCA_965649145.1 Caldifarciminota bacterium
AAGTTTTTTAACTGATTTAAAGATAGGGTAAGTTATTGTGTGATCTCCACCTATGAAGAGGGTTGTTTTTCCTTTTTTCAAAAGTTCAAAAGAATTTTCCTCTATTAAATTTATTGCTTCCTTTAAATCAATTCCAAAACAGGGTATATCACCTTTATCTTCAAAATATTCACATTCTTTATTGAAGTAAGAACTTTTGGTCTCTATAAATTCAGAACAATACCTTAAAAATGAAGGAGAAAGGGCGGTGCCACCAAAAGGGGAGATAAATTCAAAAGGAACACCTTTTATTACAATTTCTGAGCCCTTTTTATCCTTTCCAAAAAAAATCATTTAAAATTTTTTAATGAGCAACAATTCCACCGAATAAACCGGTCGTTATTAAAAGAAGGATAACTATAAAACCAAAAAGTATTTTGATTAATTTTGGAAGATTTATGAAGGAGATAAAAGTAAAGAACCATATAGAAAGGATTGTAAATATACCAAAGTTTTCGTGTAATTCCACCAGGTACTCCTTCTCCTTTCCCTCAAAAAATTTACTCTGATTTTCCCCGGTAAAATAAACAGGAACCGTAAATAAAAGGGTTAAAATAAGCAAAAATCTGCCCTGTTTCTCAGAGGAAGGAAAAAGTAAAAAGAGAAAGGCTACAAACGGGAGGATAAGGATAGCATGAACCAGTTTGTTATGGAGATGAGAAAATAAAATCTCCTTTAAGGGTGGCAATTTGTATTTTTCTTCAGTTTTTTCAACATCTTCCTGTTCTTTAATATGGATTTCTATAATTTCCTCTTTTTCCCTTTCAATCCCTTCATGTTTTTCATGAGAAAAAAGAGGTTTTGGAAAGTAAAGCAAAAACATAAAGAGAAAAAATAAAGTTAATTTTTTCATTATATAATTATACTTTATAAAAAATTATACTACAACTTTTTCTCTATAGATTCCAAATTTTATTTTCATTGTTTCTACTATTTCACCCAAGGTAGTGTATCTTTTCACGCATTCAAGAATATAGGGCATAAGATTTAAATTATTATCAAGGGCTTTTTCAAGTTCTTTTAAAGCATTTCTAACTGCTATATTATCCCTTTCTGATTTTACTTTATGTAAGAATTCAATCTGTTTCTTCTCAAGTTCAGGATCAATTCTAAAGGGTGGTACCTCAATTTTTTCTTCGGGGTCCGCATATTTATTTACTCCCACAATTATATAATCTCCACTTTCAACTCTTTTTTGAAATTCATAAGCAGCATTTGCTATTTCCCTTTTAAAGAATCCCTCTTCTATTCCTTTTAAAACTCCATCAAGAAAGGAGCCTTTTCCCATTTGGAGGATCTCATCAAAATATTTGTAAGCTTCTTCCTCCATTTTGTTTGTAAGGGATTCCACAAAGTAACTACCTGCCAGAGGGTCAACTGTATTTATAACACCACTTTCATAAGCTATAACCTGCTGAGTTCTAACAGCAATAACAGCTGGTAACTCCGCCGGTAACTGTAAGGCTTCATCATAAGAATTTGTATGCAAGCTCTGGGTTCCTCCAAGAATTGCTGAGAGTGCTTCAAGAGTGGTTCTTATTATATTAAGAAGGGGTTGTTGAGCCTGTAAGGAACATCCTGCAGTCTGAGTATGAAATCTAAGCATCATTGACCTTGGATCTTTTGCCTTATACCTTTCCTTCATCTCCCTTGCCCATATTCTTCTTGCAGCTCTATATTTCGCAATTTCTTCAAAGAAATCCATATGGGCATTAAAGAAAAAGGATAACCTGCTTGCAAATTCATCCACATTTAAACCCCTCCTTATACCTGCCTCCACATAGGCAAAACCATCTGCAAGGGTAAAAGCAAGTTCCTGAACTGCTGTTGAACCTGCTTCTCTTATATGATATCCGGAAATAGAAATAGTGTTAAACTTAGGAAGATGATCCTTTGCAAATTCGAAAATATCGGTAATTATCTTGATAGAAGGCTCAGGCGGAAAAATCCATTCATTCTGAGCATGATATTCTTTTAATATATCATTCTGAATTGTTCCCCTTAACTTATGGGAAGGAACACCCTGCTTTTCCCCAACAGCAATATACATGGCAAGAATAATAGCTGCTGGTGAATTGATTGTAAAGGAAGTAGAAACCTTATCAAGGGGAATTCCATCAAAAAGGATTTCAAAATCTTTAAGGGTATCAACAGCAACTCCTTCCCTTCCTATTTCGCCCTGCGCCATTGGATGGTCTGAATCATAACCCATCAGAGTTGGCATATCAAAGGCTGTTGAAAGACCTGTTTGACCATGCTTTAAGAGAAACTTAAACCTTTCATTTGTATCTTTTGCTGTTCCAAAACCTGAAAATTGCCTGATTGTCCATAACTTCCCCCTGTACATATTCCCATAAACCCCCCTTGTAAAAGGGTATTCACCTGGGAAACCGAGATCTCTTAAATAGTCAAGATTTAGAACATCAAGAGGGGTATAAAGATTTTTTATTTCAATTCCTGATATAGTTTGATATCTCTCTTTTTCATCCTGAAACATTCTCCTACAATTTTCCTCCCATTTTTTTTTCTCTTTTAAAATTTCTTCTTTATCCATATCTTTTTAAAAAATTTAAGGGGATTTTAACCCCTTTCTAAAAAATTCAAAAAATTCTTTCTTTATTTCACCAAAGGGTTTTCCCATCTCAATATCCTTCAAAAATCTATCAATAAGACCATTCTCTTCAAGTAAAAATTCTGTTTTCTCCCATATTTCATCTCTTAAAAACTCCATTAAAAATCTCCTCCTTCTTTCTTTAATTATTTTTTCCTTTAATTTTGTATCCTCTAAAAATTTTTTATGAATCATTATAAGATCCTTTAATTCCTCTATACCCTCCCCTTTTAATCCACTTGAAAGTATCACCCTTACTTTCCACTCAGAATTTGAAGGCAAAAGTAAAAGGGCAGATTCAACTTCATTTTTTATTTCCTTTGCACCCGGTCGATCTGACTTATTTATAACATAAATATCACCAATTTCCATTAAACCCGCTTTCATAGCCTGAACATAATCTCCTGATTCAGGGGTTAAAATAACAATGGTAGTATCAGCAATAAACCTTATTTCAAAATCACCCTGTCCAACTCCCACTGTCTCAATGATAATATAATCCATTCCAAAAGATTCCATTGAAAGAGAAGAAAGATAGGTTCTCCTTGATAAACCACCGATGCCTCCCCTCGAACCTAAACTTCTTATAAAAACTCCCTTTTTTGAAGACTCCTCCATCCTTATTCTATCCCCGAGAATTGCTCCTCCTGTGAAAGGACTTGTAGGGTCAACTGCAATTATACCAACTTTATTTTTTTCCTCAGATAGAAGTGAGGCTATCTTATCACCCAGGGTGCTTTTTCCAGCACCTGGAGGTCCTGTAAAACCTATTCGGTGTGCTTTTCCTTCCCTCTCAAAAATCCTCTTTAAAACTTCTGAATCCAGATCATCAAAATTCTCAATTTTTGTTATGAGTTTTGAAAGTTCCCTTATTGAATTCATGGGGATATCTTAAATAAATTTTCATCAATATTTAAAACTTTTTGTTCTGGAACAATTTTTTCTACATAAGGGAAAATCCCCCTTCTATAAACCTTTAAAATAAAAAATAGAGAAATAAAAAGGAAAATTAGAATTAAACGGAATGTAAGGGGAGGTAAGACTTTTTCCCTTTCCCTTTTAACCTTCCTCTCTTTAAAAACTTCCTCAACTGTCTCATCTCTCCCAGGAACTTTTTCAACGGGTTCGATCCTTCCCATCTCATATAGTCTGTATAAGGCAAAAAAGGTTTTAAATTTTCCAAGACCACTTAAATTTACAATTTCCTGAACGGTTCTTTTCCCGTTTACAATTTTCAAAATTTTTTTCTCATCCTTTTCCAGTTCAAGCTCAATCTGTGGTTTCTTTGATGAAATTTTAAAAACCATATCAGAACTTTTGATTTTCTCCTTTATTCTTGGCCATTCATCCTGGTGCCAGGCTGCCTCCATTAAAAGGGAATCAAGAGAAAGACTTATCTTAATCTTTGAAAACTTATAAATTTCCTTATCAGGCTCAAACTTATATATTCCCTCCTTCCAGGTGATAACTTCATCTATAACTTCCTGAATCTTGAAGGAGATTATTTCAATTAAATTTTCAGAGGTTATAACTCCCTCTCTTACAAGAATTTCCTCAAGAGGTTCTCCTGTATCCTCCTGGATTTCTTTTGCTGTTTTATAATCCTGTTCTGAAACAAGTCCTGATTTTACCAAAAAATTTTCAAGGGATTCAAACTCACCCTCCCTTATAATATAAGCAGCAATTACTTTACCATCCTCAAAACCAACTGCTGCTTCTGTTTTACCCCTATAAAAATAAAGAACACCCTTTTTCCTTTGATGGGAAATTAGTTGAAGAACATCGGGGGCAGAAAATATCTTCAAACTTCCACTCATTCCCTCACTAAATGCTTTCATCAATTTTACCTCCTATTAAATAATAAAAAAGGAAAATTAAAAAACTGAATATATATAAAATAATACCAAAAAGTTTAAAGGATGTAAAGTATATAATAATAAGACCAAGGGAAAAAATGGAAGAACTTATCAAAAATAGTATCATAGAATTATTTATCACAAAGGAAAGCCCAGGAAGTAAAAGGTTTAAAAATAAGAGTATATTTTTAATTTTTTGTAACCTTTTCATTTTTAATCTCATTGCAATTCTCTGTCTTAATTTTAAAGATTCCGTAGTAAGAATTTCTTTCCCACATTCCTCACAAACCTCACCAAGGGGAGGAACATTTTCCACCTCTTCTAAAATCACTCTTTTACATGCTTTACATCTTTTAAGAATCCTTGAACCCCTGAGAAAAAAAATAAGAAATAAATTTATAAAAGAAAGTGGTATAAATAAGAATGGTAAAATGTATTTGTTAACAAAAAGAAAACTTTTTTCCTTTTTAAATTTATATTTTTTAAAATGTTCAGGATAGGCATG
>CBFGJR010000025.1:0-4988 GCA_965649145.1 Caldifarciminota bacterium
ATTTGAGAAAAAAATTTAAAGATTTTAAGATATTTCTTGAACTTGAAAATAATTCCTTTTCTTTACAGGAGAAAATTGAGAATTTATTATCCAGGATATAATAAAATATAATTTTCGGGGAGTAGCGCAGTCCGGTTGAGCGCGCCTGGTTCGGGACCAGGAGGTCAGGGGTTCAAATCCCCTCTCCCCGATTTTTATCATTAAAAGATTTAAATTTCTATAATATTTAAATCTTTCTCCAATTTTTCCTCCCCTAAAATTACTTTCTTAGACTTAGAGGTATATACAGCATCAAAACCTTCTTTAAATAAATTTCTTACTAAAAATTCAAAATTACCTTTAATCAATTCAACCTTAAAATTAAAATTATTCCTTAATAAAAAATTCTCAATTTCTTCCTTTTTCTCCTCAAAATCCTTCTCAATCTCCCTTAAAATCAAGTTCTTTATCTCCTCCGTGGGCTCTTCTCCTAAAAAACCCATATACATTAACCAGGTGGAAAAATTTGAAGGAATTGCTTCACTTATTATGAAAACAATTTTAAGAAAAATATCTTTACCCTCTATCTCTATAACTTTCTTCAAAATATCCGTATTATCCCTTGTTCCTGAAAAAATAACAAGAACCTTTTTCATATACCCCTCCATAAGAACTTTGCAACAATAAAAATGATAATGGGTGATAAAAATAAAAAGAAAAAAGAATATTTAAAAGCATCATAAATTGAATACCTACCAGAAGAATAAGCGAGTGCATTAGGAGTTGAACCATAGGGTAAAATAAAAGCGAGTCCACTTGAAATCCCTATAGAAAGTGTTATAAAAAATGGATCAAAAATACCTGAAAATCCATAAGCAACTGGTAAAATTAAAGCACAGGTTGCCACATTACTTATAAATTCTGTCAAAAAAAGAGTTAAAAGAATAAGAAACAAAAATAAAAAAGGGGGACTTTTTTCCAAAGGCTTTAAAAGAGCATCAGAAATAAAATTTGCTGTTCCAGATTTATAAAGGGAGGTACCAAGAACAATTGCTCCACCATACATAAGAATTATCCCCCAGTTTACATAGTTTTGAGCATCCCTCCAGTTTATAATTCTTAAAACAAAAAGTGAAAAGGAGGATAAAAGACCTGTAACAGCCATATCAATCTTATGCGAAAAAAAAACCCATAAAATTATCGCAAAAAGATAAATAAAAATTGTCTCTATTTCCTCTTTATTGAGCTTTAAAACCACATTTTCTACCTTAATTTCCTCCCTGATATCCCTTGAAAGAAAAAAAATGTATATAATTCCAGAAATATAAAAAATTAAACTTATAGGTAAGGAATGTAAGGTCCATTCAAAAAAAGTTATTAACCTATTAAAATTTTCCTGATATAAACCAATGGCAAAGGGCGCCCTTGCACCACCAAGAGGTGTCCCAACCCCTCCTGAAACCGCACCCCATATCATTGAAAGAAAAATCAGCTTCTCGTATTTTCTATTTTTTATACTATGAGAAATCGTTAATAAAAAAGGGAAAATAATAATGGCTGTCGCGTGCTCTGGCATAATAAGTGAAAAGAAAAAAGAAATTGAAAAAATTCCAGATATTACAAAAAAGGGGGCCCTTGAGAAAAATTTTAAAAAATAAAAGGAAATTTTTCTTGCCAAACCTGTTTTTAAAAGAGCTGAAGACATTATAAAACAGGATAAAAGAAAAAAAATTGCCCTGTTACCAAAGGCTGAAAAGGTCTTTTCAGCACTCATAATATTAAAAAGAGGAGTTATTGAAATAATCAAAAGACCTGTTACAGCAGGAGATATAACACCCGTTATCCACAGGGTTGCAGAAAGTATTAAAATAGCAAGATTTTTAAGATATATTTCCGGAATATCAAATAAACGGGGTAAAAGGAAAGAAAAAAGAAAGAAAGAAAAAATACCAGAATAAAAAATAAAAAATTTTATTAACTTTTTAGTTCTGCGAGACATATTTCCTTTATTTTTTTGAAAAGATAATCTCTCTTATCTTCATTAATACCAAAAATCTTAACATCTTCCCTTTTTTTTATTTCCTTTATAAATGGATGAGGGGAAATTGAAATAGTCGCAATTATATTTATTCCCGAATCAAAAGCCTTTCTTACAAGTTCCTGAAAATCTATTGAAAGAAGTTCCATTTTCCCTATTTCGTCTATCATAAGAAGTGAATTTTCCTCTAAAGCTTTAATTATCTCAGGAATACCTATTTCAAGAAGAGCATTAATATTAACTCCATATTTTGAAACCTTAAAAACTGAATGAGAGCCCTTATAGGCGAAAATTTTTCTTTTACCCCCAAAATTCTCTATAAAAAAACCAATTCTTTCCCCCTTTTCCCTTATTTCACCTGTAAAAAAACCCCTTATTTTCACATAATTTTTAATTTCTTCATAAATCCTTCTTAAAAGGGTTGTTTTACCTGAACCAGGTTTACCTGTGATTAGAATCTTCATAATAAAATTTAAGAGAAAAAAATTAAAATTTTCACTTATAATATAATATGAAAATCTTTGAAGGTAAAATATTTAAGGAAAATAAAAAAGTATATGTAAATTTAAAAGGAAAGATAGATACAAGAACAGTGAATGAATTTAGGGAAATACTTGAAAGAGCAAGAAAAGAAGATGAAAAAGAAATAGTAATAAATTATAAGGATGTTGATTATGTTTCAAGTGCAGGCTATGGTGCCCTTTTAAAATTCTGCGTATACTCAAAAAAAGATAATATAAATGTAATTGTAACAGGAATGAAACCTGAAATAAAAAATATTTTTGATATAATGGAACTTTATAGATTCATTGATTACAGAGAAAAATTTGAAATTCCAGAATTTGAAGAAAAAATAGAAGAAAAGGAAGAAGTTTTTGACCTTGAAAAATGGATTGAGGAAAAAATAATTGAAAACCCTTTGATAGAACCCGGTGAATTAATAAAAGAGTGTCCATCAAAAAAGAAAATATCCGAAAGGGAACTTAAAGAAATCCTCAAAAAAAAGAACCTTTTAACGAGAGAAGAGAGACTCTTCTTTGCCTATATGAAATTAAAGGAAAAAATTAAGTGAAATGAGTTTTAAAGTAAAAATAAGCATCCTTTTTTCCCTTTTATTCATATTCTTTTCTTATTTAATATATGATAACCTTACTAAAAGGGGTGAAAAATATATAATTGAAGAAATAAAAGAAAGGGGTAATTCCCTATCCCTATCCCTTGCAAGATTTGCAAAGGAACCTCTCCTTGATAACAATCTTGCAGAACTCTCAAGATTAACTTACTCTTTAAAAAGGGAAGAAAATCTTTCCTTTGTTTATATAGTAGATAGACACGGTAAAATAAAAGGTTCTCCAGAGTATGAAGACATTGATAAAAATATAAAAGAAATACTACCTTTCTATGAAGCAAGAGAAAACTTACTTATCTTTGAAAAAGATATAATAATGGGTGGTATAAATATAGGAAAGATTTATCTTGGACTTTCTCTTTCAATCCTTGAAAAAGCTAAAAGAGATTTCAGAAAATCTGCCTTTTTAATTTTCTCTTTATCTTTAATTTTTGGAACCTTTTTAATATTTTTATTTTCCCATTTATCTCTGAAACCTTTAAACTATATCATAGAATCTCTCAAAAAAATTGGGGAAGGAAAACTTGATGAAAATATCAAAATCATATCAAAGGATGAGTTCGGTAAAATTTTAAAAACTGCTGAAGGAATGAGAATTAAACTTATTGAATACAGGAAAGAACTAACAGAAAAAGAAAGACTAAAAAGGGATGCTGAACTGGCACAGGAAATACAGAAAATGCTTTTACCTGAAAGATTACCTGAAATTAATGAATATGATTTAACTTACTATTATGAACCAGCCCTTTATGTAGGAGGGGACTATGTGGATGTCCTTAAAACAATAAGTCATATTATATGTGTAATAGGTGATGTTTCCGGAAAGGGAGCCTCCTCTTCTCTTGTTATGGCATTAACAAAAGCCTTCATATACTCCAATTACAAAACATCACGAAATCCTTCAGCCTTTTCATCCAATATCCATTCCTTTTTAAGGGATAAAATCCCCGATGATATGTTTTTAACCCTTTTCCTTCTTTATTTAGAGGAAAGGGGTAATTATTTTTATTCTTCCTGTGGACATACACCACCTTTTATTTTCCTATCAAATTTAAAGAGACTTGAAAAATTCAAAACAAACGGTGTCCCAATTGGTTTTTTCTTCATTCCACCTGATGAATATCCATCCCTCATTCAAAAGGGTAATGGTAAATTAGAAAGTGGTGACATTTTTTTCCTTTACACTGATGGTCTCTTAGATATTAAAAATGAAAAAGGAGAAATCCTTGGAGAAGAAAAACTTTTTATCTTACTTGAAGATATTTTACAGAAAGAGAGAGAAGTTCAAAGAATCAAAGAAGAACTGATTAAAAAGATAAAAGAGTATAGGGGTAGTGCTGAACCTGAAGATGATATAACCTTTTTAATAATTAAAAAGAAATGATACATTTTTTATTTATATTACCTCTTTTAAAGGGTTCTACAGGTGTTTCCTACCCGGTTGATTTCCTTGACCGATACATAACTTCCTCATTTACAAAACCTGAAGAAAAATTTGGATTCTTTTATGAAATTCCCGCCAAAATGAAATTTTTATCCCTTGTTTACAAAAATTTTTCCTTTGAATCTGATGCAAATACTTTTTTGGGTTTTTCCTCTGGAACATACGCAGAAAAAGCCTCTCTTTCTTTAAGAGGAAAAATAATATTCTTGGATAAAACTTTTAATGGATTTGGAATCGGTGTGGGATACCTCCAAGCACCTTTTGATTTTTTATCTTTTGGTTTTTTTGCCGAGGGGATTTATAATAAAATTTATAATAAAACTAACCTATATGTCCAATCTGGAACTTCTTTTCATAAAAGGGGAATTGCAATTAATCTTGAGCCCTCCTTTACAACA
>CBFGJR010000026.1:0-4988 GCA_965649145.1 Caldifarciminota bacterium
TCAAAAAAAACATCTATAATATAACCCCTTCTTGCAAATTCCTTTTCTGAGTAAACTTTGTCATATTCTTCATAACCAGCATTAATGAGCAAATTTATGAACTCTAAGGTTTTGAGTTCTTTTCCCTTTTTTAACTCAAAAAATGCTCCCTTTTTGCTTTTTTTTTCATTGATAACAAAGGGTTCTTTAAATATGTCAAAGAGTATAATTTTCTTTTTTCCTTTTTTAAAATATTTATAATCCTCTTCAAAGTTTGATAAAATAATGGGGTATCTATTATCTTTTAAATTGGTTAATGAAAAAAATTCTACATATACTGACATAATTTTTTAAGTTTTATATTTTGTATAATATAATATAACTATGAAAAAATTAAAACATCTAATTATTCAAAGACTTTAACTTTTTCGGTATCTGAAGTTCTACCCATGGTTGCGATTTCACCACAAACCGGGCTTTTGTCTTATGATGGTGTTTATCCATTAAGATATAAAGTTTATAATAAAACAAAAATCTTTACGATTCCCTCCTTTGGATTTAATTATTCTTTAAAGAATTTAAATTTTTCCTTTGGAGTGTTTATCCCCTTTGGTCTTGGAGCCTCTTACGATTTATATGATTATCCTGTTGGTTTTGAAAGTAATTATGAATATCCAAAATATGATTTTGAGAGCGACTTAAAGGTTATTGCCTCTTTCCTTGGTTTATCAAAAACTTTTGGTAAATTAAGAGTTGGTTTTTCCTTTGGACCTTACTATTCTGCGATTATGTTCAGAAATCTACACCTTGTAACAGTTGATTCTTCTTTACCAGTAGAATATGCTCAGTTTCCTCTTGATCAGAAAATGGAGGGTTCTGGTTACGGTTTTGGTGGCGTAATTGGTGCTTTCTATCCCTTTAATGATAAATTTGCTCTCGGTTTTTCTTTTAAAGGTTATACAAAGGCTAAATTAAGTGGTAATGTGGCTCTCTCATTATATACACCAAAGAACGATTATATAAAAAACTACATAAAAAATGATGGAGACCCACTCAATGATTCTGATACCCTATATTTCATGGGTAATAAATTTGAAAGTGAGGGTCATGTAGGTGCTCATATGGACCTTCCTTCAAATTTAGGTTTCGGTTTGAAATTTTCCCCTTCTCAAAAAATTAGTATATTTTCTGCTTTTGACTATACTTTCTGGAGCTCTCTTAAAAGAGTTCCGCTCGACTTAGGTGGGAAGGATCCAGTAGGAGAAGAACTTTCAGATGATACTCTTATTTTTGAATGGAAAAATACTTTTAAATTTAGCTTTGGGACTGAATATATTTTAAATAATTTCTTTGCTTTAAGAGCTGGTTTTTATTATGATATGTCTCCTGTTAATGAGAGCACAATTGACCCTCTCGTTCCTGATGCAGGTAATAAATTCAGTTTTAATCTTGGTTCAGGTATTTTCTTTAAAAAAATTAATATAAATCTCAATTCAGAATATATTTATTCTCCAAAGAAAAAAATCTCTGGACTTAAAGATGTAGATGGTGACGGTGAATTTGATAATTTCCCTGGTGAATATTTAATAAACATTTTTGTTTTTGGAATTGATATTAGTTATAAATTTTAAAGGAGGGATAAAATGAAAAATTATATTTTAATAGTTTTTTTCTTTTTTATATTATTCTCCTGTAAAAGGAAAGATTTTGAGGGACCAACTATAAAAAGTGGAACAATTGAGATTGTTTCTATACCTGCTACTGATCAGGTAATAGATACCCAGGATGCTGCTATTTATTTTCCACCTAATTATGATCCTGATTTTTCACCGGGTTATCCTGTAATATACCTTCTTCAGGGTTTTGGTGGAGATCCCTATTTCTGGACTGAACTTATTGCTGTTCAGAAAATAGCAGATTATTTGATTTCGGTTGGCGAGATTTCACCCTGTATAATTGTAATGCCAATGGGAAAAAATCTCTTTGGAGGAAGCTGGTACACGAATTCCCGTGATGGAAGTACTCCTGTATTTGGAGAATGGGAAACCTACATAGTTAACGATGTGGTTAGTTATGTTGACGCCAATTATAACACCATTACTGAAAAAGGTAAGAGAGCAATAACGGGACTTTCTATGGGTGGCTATGGTGCTATAAAACTTGCAGCACTTCATCCTGATGTTTTTGGTTCAGCTGCATCTCATTCAGGTGTCCTTGCTTTTGACCTCTTCCTTGTAGATGCTAATAATAACAATATAGCAGATTTGGTGGAGGTTGTTCTTGCTGAGAATGGAGGTTCAATAAATAGGAGTGATTTTCTTTCACTTGGACCTCAAAAGGTTTATACGCTTTTTATGGTTTCAATGGCAGCAGCTTTTTCACCTAAAATTGGTCCACTTGCGTCTTTTGACACAACAAAGAATGAATGGAATCTCGTGAAAATTTCTGGTGGTCTCTGGCTGGGAATTAAACTTCCATTTTTAAACTCTGGTGATACAATTAAAAGTGTATGGGATTTGTGGAAAAATAATGATCCCTCCAAGATTTTTGTGGATAGTGCATCAAAAATTATAACAAATGGTTTAAGGGTATATATTGATTGTGGTTCTGAGGATGATTATAAACTTAACTTTCATGCAGAGTATCTTTCCCAGATTTTAGAGCAACTTGGTATAAACTATGAAAAAGAAATATATTCCGGTGAAACAGATGGTATTATGTACCCACCTGATGAATTTCCTGCTCTTCATACAAATTACCTGTATGAGAGGTTGAAAAAATCTTTTATTTTTCATGATAAATTTTTTAAAGGATATTAAACTACTTCCCTAAAAGTAAACTTTTTGATTTTATAAAGGCGTAGGTAAATATTAAAATTGACATAGAACCCATAACAAAAAAATTATTTTGTAATTCAAAAATACCTGAACCTTTCAAAAATATACTCCTTAATATTATTAAAAAGTGTGTTAATGGGTTTAAATATGCAATTATTCTAAAAATAAATGGCATTGATTCTATAGGGTAAAAAAACCCAGAAAGTACAAGCATTGGCAAAACAAAAAAAACAGCCTGCATCATTGCCTGTGCCTGGGTCTCAGAGAGTATTGAAGATAAAAGCCCTGTTCCAAGAACAAGTAGGAGAAAAATTATTGTTCCTGAATATAAAAGAATTAAATTCCCACGAAAGGGTAACTTGAAAATTAAAAGGGAAAAAATTATAACAATAGTTACATTGACAAGACCAAGAATTGTATAGGGTAAAATTTTCCCAAGAACAAACTCAATATGGGAAATTGGACTTATAGATAAAAGTTCAATTGTTTCCATTTCCTTTTCCCTTGCGACAGAGATAGCAGTTAAGATCATTGAAGTTATAAGAAGTACCATTGCTATCACTGCTTCTACCATATAGTTACTGGATTTTCCTTCAGGATTATATAGAACAATAATTTTGGGTTCCCTTTCCCCTTTCCTTGATTTTTGATAAAGAAAATTCGTAAAATAACCAAGAATAATCTGTGTACTCCAGGCTCTGGAGCCATCCAATAGAGCAAAGAACTTTAAATTTTCTCCCTTTCTTATCTCTTTATTAAAGTCCTCCTTTATTATAATACCGAAGTCAATTTTTCCATTTTTAAAATCTTTTTCCATATCATAAGGGTCATTATAAATTTTCACGATTTTAAAAAAAGAAGAAGAGGATAGAGAATATATGAAATCTCTTGATATGCTTTTGTTACAGTAATCCAATACTCCTGTTTTTACATTCCTTACATCTGTGGATATTACATAGCCGAAAACTATAAGTTGTATTACTGGTGCTGCAAATACAATAAATCTTGTCCTTTTATCCCTTATGACCTGAATGAATTCCTTTTCAATAAAAAATAAAAGCCTTTTCATGTTAATATTTCCTTTTTTATGGATCTCAAAGCAATAGAAATTAAAATAGAGGATAAAAGAATAAGAAAGAAAAGTTCATCAAGGTTATAAAGGATTTCAGTATCCTTTAAAAGATTACCTCTTAAAATTTCTAAAAAATATCTTGCAGGGACAAAATATGTTAGAATTCTTAACAAAATTGGAATATTTTCAATTGGAAAGATAAAACCAGATAATAAAAAGGATGGTAATATTGTTGTTAGCCATGTTACCTGCAGGGATGTTTGAGTTTTTTTAAATTTAGTTGAAACTATTATTCCTATACTGACTCCTGAAAAGATATAAATAATGGTGGATAAATAAAGAAATAAAAAATTACCTCTCAAAGGAATATCAAAGAGAATTTTCCCAAAAATAAGAACAAGTTTAAATTGAATAAGACCGATAAAAATATATGGAATCACTTTACCAATTATTATTTCATAGGGTTTTAAAGGCAAAGTTAAAAGTGTATAAAAACTACCGGTTTCATATTCCTTGCTTATACTTATTGCTACAAGAACAGCAGATATTACAAGTAGAATAATTGCAATAATTCCTGGTACAATAAAAATTTCACTTTTTAATTTTGGATTAAATAGAATTTTATATTTTAAATCAAAAATATTTTCTTTTTCTGAAAGCATTCTTATAATATAACCTGAAAGTGTAGTAAATAATGTTGGGTCAGAGCCATCTATAATAATGACAAATTCTTTTAAATCTCTGGATATAAAAATTTTACCTTTTATTTCATTTTTTAAAAATTTATTTTCTTTTAAATCATATTCATTAAATATCTTTGAAAAAACATATGAATTTTTAAGAGTTTCTTTTAATTCTCTTGTAAAATAATTGTTTTTAAAATCAACAAAACTTAAATTTACATTCTGAATATCAAGTTTAATTGCATATCCAAAAATTATAAGTAAAAAAACAGGAATTACCATTGAAAGTATTAAGGTTCTTATATCCCTTATAATGTGCAGAGTTTCCTTATATGCAATTGATTTAATTTTCCTTAAAGAATTTTTTATATTTTCCATTTTGTTAACTTAAAATACTTTTGCATAAAAAACTTCTTC
>CBFGJR010000027.1:0-4959 GCA_965649145.1 Caldifarciminota bacterium
TGAAAAATATAAAATTTGACCATGATGAGCAAGTTTCGAGTATATTTTGGCTTAAAATATAACAGGAACTTTTTAATAAGAAAATCGTCTTAATTAATATGAAGGATGAAAAATTTAAGGAAAAAAGAAATTCTTACTACAGAAAATTCTTTTTTCTTTTTATTCTTATTAATTTTTTAAACTCTCAAACACTAAAAAAATTAGAAGAAGAAATAGACCTCCTTTACGGGAAAATATCCCCTTCAATTTTTGAAATAAAATTTAAAAATTTCTGGGTCACAGGTTTCTCCTTTGAAAAAAACAGAGTCATTACAATCCTACCAGAAGTTGAAAGGGGAGAAATTATTTATTTTTATGATGAGAAAGGAAAGGAATATAAAGGTGAGATTGAAGGATGGGATGAATACACCCATATTGCCCTTATAAAAACAGAAGAGGACCTTATGACAGGAGAATTTTCAAAATTTGACTATAACTTCCCAAAACTTGTAATTTCCTTCTCAATTAAAGGGAAGGGAAGTTTTTTACTCCTTTCTATATATGATGAAAAAAAAGGGGAAATCTTTATTGAGGAAACAATTTCTCCATCCTTCTCAGGAGCCCCAATTTTAAACACAGAAGGAAAAATAATAGGAATTTTAAGAGGTAAAAAACTTACTTTTGATGTTCTTGAAGATATAGATATTGAAATGCTTAAAATAAAACATCCCCAATTTCTGTATGTAGAGCCAGGAAATAAAGATATTTATTTTAAAACAATAGGTTATACATATGATTATGTTTTAAAAAGAGTTAATCTCATAAAAGAAAAAGGTGAAATTTATGAAGGTTTTCTTGGAATACTCCTTGATTATGATGAGGATAAGGGGATTTATATTAAAAAGGTTTTAGAAGATTCACCTGCTGAAAAGGGGGGATTGGAGGAAGATGATATCATAATAAGTTATAACGATAATCAATATGAAAATATAAGGGATTTTGTTGAGGATGTAAAGAATACACCCCCTGAAACAGAAGTAAAAATAAAAATAAAAAGGGAAGGAGAAATTAAAACCTTAAATATCAAAATAGGAAAAAGGGAGAAAAAATTTAAAATAAAGTGGAAGAATAAATTAGAAGATTTATTAAAGGAATGGTTTGAAAAATAAATTCAAAACTTTAATCCCCCTTTTATTATCCCCTGAATAAAGTATTTCTGAAAAAACAAAAATAATATAACAATAGGTAGTATTGAAAGGGTTGCTCCTGACATTTTTGCTCCATAATACTCCTGATACATAGAACTTAAAGTGGCAAGTCCAACAGGTATTGTAAACATATTACTTTTTGTAGTAACAAGAAGTTGCCATAAGAAATTGTTCCAGTGAAATTGAAAGGAAAGTAGAAAAATTGTTAAAAGCATGGGCAAAGATAAGGGAAAAATAATTTTAAAAATAATTAAAAATTTTGAAGCACCATCAATCAAAGCAGAATGTATTAAATCATCAGGAATTTTTCTTATGTATTCAGTCAAAAAGATAAAACCAAAAACATTGGCAAGATGGGGAACAACTAAACCCCAGAAAGTATCTAACCATCTTAAATAAACAACAATTAAAAACTGGGGAATCATAAAAAGAATACCAGGAACTAAAAGGGTAGAAACAAAAAAATTGTAAAGGAAACTTTTGAAAGGGAATTCTTCCTTGGCAAAAAAATAAGCACATAAAAAGGCAAAAAGAGTTGAGAAAAAAGCCCCTGAAAAAGAAACAATTAAACTATTTATAAAATACCTTCCAAAAGAATGATACTTAAAAATTCTTTCAAAATTTTCTAAGGTTAGATTTTCTGGTAAAATATTCATGGAAAATGTCAAAACCTCCGGTCTTAATGCTACAAGAACCATATAATAAAAAGGGAAAATATAAAAAATAGAAAAGAGAAAAAGTAATATATACCTTCTCATACTTCCTTATACTTTTTTGTTAAAAAGTATATAATTAAAAAAAGAATAAAAAGAATAAAGGAAAAAGCAGAAGCTTCAGGTAATTTGAGCTCTGAAGCAAACCTGTAAAGAATTAAACCTGAAACATTTGTTTCACTTAAAGTGTAATTTAAAATATTTATCTGCGGACCTCCCCCTGTCATTGAATAAAATTCCGAAAATGCAGAGAAAGCCCCTATGAATCCAAAAAAACCTACAAAATAAACAATCGGCTTAATAAGGGGAAAAGTAATTTCTTCAAAAATCTGAAAGGAACTTGCTCCATCAATTTTTGCAGCATCGTAAATAGATTCTGGTATTGACTGCATTCCAGCAAGAAATAAAAGCATCCCGAAACCTGAATTTTTTATAGCCATAGAAATTGAAACAGTTAGAAAAGCAAGATAAGGGTCTGATAAAAAACCCCTTTTAAAAAAATTAGAAAGTTTAAGATAAGAAAGAATTTTATAAATAAATCCATAGGGGAAAGCAAAAATTAAAGTTAAAATTATACCAACCACAAAGGTATCAAGTAAAAAAGGGAAAAAATAAATCGTTCTGAAAAATTTTTTAAGTTTCAGTAGAGGGTTATTCAAAAGAACCGCAAGAAATAAAGAAACAATAATTAAAAGGGGAACATACAAAATTCCGTAAATAAAACTTGCAATTATTGACCATATGATTTCAGGGTCCTTCAAAAGTTTTAAAAAATTTTGAAACCCAACAAATCTAAGAGAACCCAATATGTTATAAAAATCCTCAATCTTAAAGAAACTTATATAAAGAGAAAAAAAGACAGGGAAAAGAAGAAAAAAGGTAAAGAGAATAAAAAAGGGGGAAATACTAACAAAAATAAAAAGATTTCTCACTTTATATTTACAATCTTTAAAGTTTTATCATTATTTTTTATAAAATAAATTCCACATTTAAAATCATTAAGTAAAATTAATCCCTTACCAGGTTTAAACCTCTTCCTTCCCGCAGAATCAAAAATATAAAAAGTCTTAAGCTTTGGAGAATAAAAGGAATTTAACCCATAAATTTTTACTTCCCCTTCCTCTTTAATAAATATGCTCAAAGGACCAAGAGTTTTATTTCCTGATTTTAAAAGATAAAAATAATTAATAGAAGGAAAAACATCCTTATCCAAATAGTCACCCCTTTTCTCAATACTCCTGAATATTTCCTTATATTCTGAATTATTTGCCTTTTTTAAAATTATAATTTCATCTTCAGTATTTACATTATATCTTATTATCACACCATTCCCTGAAAAATCCAAAGAGAAAAACTCGTCATAAATCCCCACATTCTGCATAATTAAATTAAGATTAACTACATAATAAAAATCAAGGTCTCCATCCCCCAAATCTCTATCCCATGAACTCTGTTTTTGACCTACATTCCCTCCTATTACATCAAGGGCATCACATACATTATAATCTACACTCATATCCCCCTCAATTACTGTATGAAAAATAATTAAAAGTTTAAACATGTTCATTACCCCTCTTGTTTTATTATACTTTTTTTTTCAAAAAAAATTCAAGTTTATGGAAGGTAATAGAAGCATAATCTGTTTTATAACTTTTAAATTCTATAAACCATAACCCAGTTTATAAATTTTTTTATTTTTCTTTTTATAAACTCCCCTTGTATCAAAAATCAATTTTGAATTCTCCAGAATCTCTTCATAGGGGAAAACAGAGTGGTCTGTTAAAATCAGGACAAGATCAAAGTATCTTAAAATTGATTTTCTGTATTTTAAACTTTTCTTATTTAACTCCTTTATTTCAGGAACAAAGGGATCAATATATTCTATTTTTTTAACAAAGTTTTTAAGGAATTTTAAAATCTTTATTGATGGAGAATTCCTTACATCGGATATATCCTTTTTAAAAGCAACACCTAAAATAAGTATCCTGGCATTAACAGGAAGTATCTTTTCCTTAATTAAAATATTTATAACTCTCTGAGAAACATAATAGGGCATATCCTCATTCACCTTTGCAGCAAGGGTTATAAAATCCATTTCCATATCGTATTCCTTTGCTTTAAAAGACAAATAATATGGGTCAACTGGGATACAATGACCTCCTACACCAGGACCAGGATAAAAGGGCATAAAACCAAAGGGCTTTGTTTTTGCTGCCTCTATTACTTCCCATATATCAATACCCATCCTGTCACACAAAATTGCTATCTGATTTGAAAGAGCAATATTAACATTCCTGAACATATTTTCATAAATTTTTGTCATTTCAGCAACCTTTGGAGAAGAAACAGGAAATACCATAGGGACTATCTCTTTGTATACTTCATTTATCACCTTTAAACAACTCTTTGTAACACCACTTGTTACAACTGGAATTTTGTCAATTGTAAACTTTCTATCACCAGGATTTACCCTTTCAGGAACATAACCTAAATAAAAATCCCTTCCCACCTTAAAATTTTCCTCCTCAAAAATAGGAAGTAGAATTTTCTCCGTAGTCTCAGGAAAAGTTGTTGATTTAAGAACTATAATATCACCCCTTTTAATATTCTTTTTAACAGAATTTGCTGCATTTATAACATATGAAAGATCAGGCACCCTTTCCTTTGTCACAGGAGTTGGAACGCATATAAAAATTGCATCCATTTCCTTTATTATCCTTTCATCAGAACTGAAATTAAATTCACCACTTTTGATCTTTTCTTTTAAGAATTCTTCATTTATATCCTCAATATAGAATTTTCCCTTTTTAAAATTTTCAATTTTTATATCAGATATATCAAATCCAAGAACTTTAAAGCCCTTTTTCAGAAAAAGTTCAGATAAGGGTAGTCCCACATAACCAAGCCCTATGATACCAATTTTTAACTCCCTTTTTTTAATTTTTTTAATAATTTCAGAAATCATGCTTTTATTATAAAAAATAGTTATCTTATAATAAAAAAATGAAAAGAAAAATAATTTCAATTATCATAATTACAATTTCTTTTTTCTTCTGCAA
>CBFGJR010000028.1:0-4888 GCA_965649145.1 Caldifarciminota bacterium
AGGAAAAAGTGATTTTAAATCTGGTAAGAAAATAATAAAAAAAACATTTAATATAATCAATAAAAGAAATGAACCAGAGATTTGGTCAATAGCAATGGAGAGCATCGGTTATATATATTTTTATCAGGGCTATTATAAATATGCTCTACGATGTTTCCTGAAAACACAGAGTATGCACCGGCGATTAAATAATAAAAAGAGTCTTGCATCTTCATATAATGCAAAATGTCTATACAGAAATGGGGAAGCCCGAAAGATTTAAAAAAAATTTTTCAAAATCCCGGGCTGATTTGATGTTGAGGTTGTTCAATAACTTAATATAAAAAATAGATGAATCAAGATTTAAAAAAGGAAATTTTGATTCAGGCTTATAGAGAGAGGGCAGAAGTTTATAATTTGATTGGAGAAAAAGCGAAAGCAATTTTAGATATTGATAAAGGGATCAGTTTAGCAAATGAAATGAAGAATAAAAAAAATTTGGCAGACCTTCTGATAACTCTTGCCAATTTTTATCTTTCTATGTCAAAACTTGAAGAAATATTTCAACTGTCAAAGAATGCCCTGGATATTTATAAAAAAATTTCAGATAAAAAGGGAATCTCAGATGCTTTTCATCAAATTGCTAATTTTTATTACTCACTCGGAAAATTTAAAAGGTCCAAAAAATTCTTTAATAAAATAGGTAACAAATATTATCTTGAAAAAGTTGAAAAACTTTGGCAGGAATTAAAATTAAGATCTGACCAATGAAGAAATCTTGATAAAAAAGTGTTAATTGGTTCTTAATTTAGTGAGATAGCTTCTATTTAATATTGAAGTTTAAAAATATTTTTTATATAATATCTTTTTATCTAAGATTTAAAATTTATGGAGATTAAACACAGGGTTTTATGGAATCCTTATAAAAAAAATATTGAAAATTCAAATGTAAAAAAATTTATTGATTACATAAATAAAAGGGAGAATTTAAAATTAAAGGATTATTTTTCCCTTTATAGTTTTTCTGTTCAAAATATTGAGAAATTCTGGGAATTTTTTTGGGATTGGAGTTCTATAATTTATTCTAAAAGGTTTACCTCTGTATTGGATGATTTAAAGAATTTTCCGGGAGCAAAATGGTTCTTGGGCGCAAAGTTTAATTATGCTGAAAATTTATTAAGATTTAAGGATAAAAATATCTGTTTCATAGAAATAAAAGAAAACGGACAGAGAAGTGAAATCACATATAAAAAACTTTATGAGGATGTTTCCCTTCTGTATGGTGCTCTAAAAAAATTCGGGCTAAAAAAAGATGATAGAGTAGTAAGTTATATGCCCAATATCTATGAAACCCCTCTTTGTTTGCTTGCTTCTGCTTCACTTGGAGCAATATGGGCTTCCTGCGGAACAGAAATCGGAATTAAAGGGGTTGTTGATAGATTTTCTCAAATAGACCCCAGGATTTTATTTACTGTTGATTCTTACTATTATAAGGGTAAAGAATATGACAACCTTGAAAGAGTTAAAGAGATTTTAAAGGATATACCTTCTGTTGAGAAAGTTATAGTAATAAATTATAACGGTAAGAAAAAAGATATATCCTTTCTAAAAAATTCTTCCTATCTTGATGATTTTATCAAAGACGAAAACTTTAAGGAAATAGAATTTGAACAGGTTACCTATGAGCACCCCCTTTTTATAATGTTTTCTTCAGGAACAACAGGGAAACCAAAATGTATGGTTCAGAGCGGAATGGGTGTTTTAATAAACCATTTAAAGGAATTAATTTTACATACAGATTTAAAGAGAAATGATTGTATAACTTATATAACGACTCCTTCCTGGATGATGTGGAACTGGTTAATTAGTTCTTTATTTGTTGGTTCAAAAATTATTCTTTATGATGGTAACCCTCTTTATCCTGATGAGGGAAGAATGTTTGAACTTGTTGAGAAAGAGAAGATAACTATCCTTGGTTTAAGTGCATCCTATATTTATCATTTAAAAAATAATAAATTTAAAGCAAAGGGTAAATTTGATTTATCTTCATTAAGAGAAATATCTCAGACCGGTTCCCCTTTATCTGAACAAGGGTTTGTATATGTTTATGAAAATATAAAGGATGATTTATGGTTGAATTCTATTTCAGGTGGAACTGATATAAATGGATGTTTTGCTGCTGGAAGTCCAACTTTAAAGGTTTATTCTGGTCAATTACAGGGAAGAGCCCTTGCAATGAAGGTAAATGTTTACGATGATAAAGGTGAGCCTATCTATGATAAAGTTGGAGAACTTGTATGTGAGGCTCCTTCACCCTCTATGCCTTTATATTTCTGGAAAGATGACAATTTTAAGAAATATAAAGAAAGTTATTTTGAATTTTATAAAAATAAAAATGTATGGAGACACGGTGATTATGTTATTTTGTATTCTAAAACTCAGGGACTAACCTTTTTAGGAAGATCTGATTCTACACTTAAAATTCAGGGTGTAAGAATAGGCACTTCTGAAATTTATAACACAATTGAAAATATAAGAGAAATAGAAGATAGTTTGGCTGTTTCAAAAAAATATGGAGATGAGGAAAGGTTAATTCTTTTTATTAAGCTAAAAAAAGGTTATTCCTTGAATTCCGAATTGGTTGAAAGGATAAAAAGGGAACTGAAAGAAAAGGCTTCGCCAAGGCATGTTCCTTATAAAATAATTGAAGCACCTGATATTCCTTATACTTATAATATGAAAAAAGTTGAAATTGCAGTTAAAAATATTTTAAACGGAATTGAAATTACAAATAAGGACTCAATAATAAACCCCTCCTCCCTTATATTTTTTAAAAAAATAAGTAAAGAAATTTAAAATAACTATTTAAATCCAGGATAGGTGATAGATATTCCAAGGACAATACCCATTATATCCCATAATAAATCTTAAATACTGATTTGGAAAAGGATGAAAATTTAATGGTTTTAAATATTGAAAATAAATTTTTTTTATGATATAATAATAATTCATAGCGGGGTGGAGCAGTGGTAGCTCGTGGGGCTCATAACCCCAAGGTCGCAGGTTCAAATCCTGCCCCCGCAATTTTTTTATTCATGGCTATCCCTGAAATTACAGATAAGGATTTTGAAGAAAAAATTTTAAAATCTACAAAACCTTGTGTTGTTGACTTCTGGGCTGACTGGTGTCACCCCTGTAAAATGATTGAACCATCAATGGAAGAGTTATATTCTAAATATAAAGACAGGGTTAATTTCTATAAAATTAATGTGGATGACAATTCAGAAACCCCTTCAAAATTCTATGTTATGAGTATTCCTACAATCCTTTTTGTTAGAAATGGAGAAGTTGTTGATAGAATTATAGGTGCTGTTCCTAAAAGCACAATAGAAGAAAGAATCAAAGAACTTCTTTAAAATTGAATTTAGAAAAAGTAATTGAAAGAATTTTAGAACTGGCAAGATTGGAAAAAAGAGAGGGAAAAAAATATCTTGAACATTTTTCAAAAATTTTAGAATTTTTCAAAAAAATTGATGAACTTGATTTAAGAGATGAAAAACCATTTTTTTACCTTGAACATTTAAGAACAGATTTGAGAGAAGATAAAGTTTTTGATTTTAAAGATAAAGAACTTTTGTTTAAAAACTCACCTTTTAAAAAAGGAAACTTCCTTGTTACAGAAAGTCCTATTGAGTAAAATCAAGGAAATTATTTTACTTTATCAGAATAAAAAAGCATTACCCTCTGAAATAATAAAAGAATATTTTGAAAAGGCTAAAAGGAATGAGTTTAACTCTTTTATAACTTTAAATGAAAATGTGTTTGAAGAGATAGAAATCCTCGACAGAAAAGTAAAGGAAGGTAAAGTTGAAGGCAAACTTTTTGGTATCCCCGTTGCAGTAAAGGATAACATTCTTGTCAAAGGTTTAAGATGCACCTGTGCCTCTCGTATCCTTGAAAACTATATTGCTCCCTATGATGCCACCTGTATAGAAAAAATCAAAAAAGAAAATGCAATTATCATAGGTAAAACCAATATGGATGAATTTGCAATGGGTTCCTCAACTGAATACTCTTTTTTTGGACCCGCCAGCAATCCTTATGACAAAGAAAGAGTCCCGGGTGGTTCTTCAGGTGGTTCAGCAATTTCAGTTGCCAATAATGAATCCCTCCTTTCCCTTGGTTCTGATACAGGAGGCTCAATTAGGCTGCCGGCTTCTTTCTGTGGAGTTTATGGTTTAAAGCCAACTTATGGTGGAGTATCAAGATATGGACTTATTGCTTTTGCTTCTTCTCTTGACCAGATAGGACCATTTTCCAAGAATGTTGAAGACCTTGAAATAATTTTTGATGTAATAAAAGGAAAAGATGAAAGAGATAAGACGAGTACCTATTTTCCTGATGAGAAAAGAGTTTTAAAATTACCCTTAAAAATAGGCGTTTTAAAATATTCTTTCTCAGAGCAGGTTGAAGATGAAATTAAAATTGCTCTGAATGATTTTATAAAAATGCTTGAAAAGGAAAAAGTAGCTATTTTTAGAGAATTTGAGATGGGAACATTTGAATATGCAATTCCTGTTTATTACATAATAGCATGTGCTGAAGCATCATCTAACCTTGCAAGATATGATGGAGTTTTATATGGTTATAAATCAGAAAGTGAAAATCTATGGGAAATGTATGAAAAAACAAGAACAGAAGGATTCGGGGAGGAGGTAAAGAGAAGAATTTTACTTGGAACCTTTGTTTTGAAAAGCGGTTATTATGAGGAATACTATTTAAAGGCTCAGAAGGCAAGGACAAAAATTTTAAAGGAATTTATGAAAAATTTTGAAAACTTTGACCTTTTACTTATGCCAGTATCACCAACTCTCCCCTTTAAGAAAGGAGAAAAACTGAAATATCAAAT
>CBFGJR010000029.1:0-4852 GCA_965649145.1 Caldifarciminota bacterium
AAGAAATATATGCAGGGTCAAGGGGTTTTATTGTTCCAAGCCAGATAAAAATATCATAAAAAAAATTTAATAGGGAAAGAATAAATAAAATAAAAACCCATAAAAGCATCATAAAAACCTCCTTTTAATACTGTCCTATTAACTCTTTAAAAGTATAAAATCCTTTTTTAAAATTTAAAATCTTTTTTGCTACAAAAATGGCTCCTCTTGCAAAAACTTTTCTCGAGTATATTTTATGGGATAATTCAATCACCTCATCACCTTTTGAAATAAACAGGGTATGCTCCCCAGGAATATTTCCGACTCTTAAACCCGCTAACAAAACCTCATTTTTCTTTTTCATTTCCCTTCTTTCAAACACAGGATAAGAATCCTTATTAACATTTTCCTTCCATTCATTGAATAAAAAAAGTGCAGTTCCACTTGGAGCATCCTTTTTACCGGTATGATGCAATTCCATGATTTCTAATTCATAATCTTTTAAAAATTCAGAGAATTTTTGTAAAAAAAAAGCTATAAGGTGAATTCCTAAGGACATATTTGGAGAATAAAAAACAGGTGCCTTTAAAGATAATTCTTTAAATTTTTCAAAATGAATTTCCTTTAAAGATGTTGTTCCTACAACATATGGTTTTGGTTTTTCCATTAATTTAAGTGTATTCTGTAAAGTTGCCTCAGGATCCGTGAATTCTAAAAATACATCCACATTATCCGAAACCTTTCTTAAATCATTCTCATATTTTATACCCTTATACTCACCGTTTACTCCCTCTTTCTCTATTAAAGCTCCAATTTCTATTTTTTCCTCTTCTGCTACCTCAATCAAAGCCTTTCCCATTCTTCCCTTTGCTCCAATAATTCCGATTCTCATAAATAATTTGAAAACTCCTTTACTTTTTCAGCATCAAGGTTTAAAACAAAGGAAACAGAAAGTTTAAGAGCATTGTCAAAATCATCCCTGTGCATTAAGGAATGAAATCCATGTATATATCTTGTTGGAACTCCTATAATTGCAGAAGGAACACCCTCTTTGAAGAGATGGACTTTTCCTGTATCATATCCGCCTGATAAGAAGGTAACAAGGTGATGCTTTATATTTTCTCTTTTTGCAAGTTCTTTTAAAAATTCTGTTAATTTTCTATTAGCAATCATGGTGTAATCAAGAAGGACTAAGGAGCATCCATTACCCATTTTTGCTTCACTTTTTTCCTTGGCAGCAGGTGTATCGTCAGAAACTGAAACATCAAGAGCAATTGCTACATCGGGTTCAACAAGCCAAGAAGAAGTCCCTGCCCCCCTTAAACCCACTTCTTCCTGAACAGAAAAAACTCCGTAAACTGTGCCTTCAAAATTTTTATCTTTTAATTCTTCAAGGATTCTTATCAAAAGACCGGTGCCATATCTATTATCAAAAGCCTTTGAAGAATAAATTTTTTCATTACCAAGAATTTCAAATTGAGAATAGGGGGTTATTACATCACCAACTTCAATACCAAGTTTTTCTTTTGGATTAAATTCTGTATCCACACCAAAATCTATCCAGAGTTCATCTAATTCCGGTATTTTTGATAGTTCTTCCCTTTTTCTCATGAGATGAGGTGGTGTCGAGCCTATTACTCCTTTTATTTTTCTACCATCTTTTGTTTTTAAAGTAACCATCTGATCTATAAGTGTAGCACTCCACCAGCCTCCAAGGGGTAAAAACTTAACATACCCTTCCTGAGTAAATCCCTTTACAATTAAGCCTATTTCATCCATATGTGCAATGAACATAATTTTGGGATTTTCCTTTTTCCCCTTTTTAATTGCTATTAGAGAGCCCAGTTTATCAGTTTTTATTTCATCAACAATATCTTTTATATAGTTATAAATCACACTCCGCACCTCCTCCTCAGCACCAGGAGGACCGAAGGCTTCTGTAAGTTCCTTCAAAAGTTTTTCAGTATGGTCCATTTTTTTCTCCTTTTTTATGAAGATTCCTCAGTTTTTTCTTCTTTTTTCTCTTTTTCTTCTTCTTCAATCTCAGGCATGTAACTTTCGGGCTCCTCTTCTTCCTTTAAAAGATCAATTTCATCCTTTTTCTTATAAAGTGCTATAAATATAAAGTTGTTTCCTGAAAAGAACATACTTGTTAAATAAGATAAAACCATAAAAATAACAGCATATCCAAACAAACCAAGGAACCACCCAAGAATATTTCCCCATAATCCAAGAGGACCAGGGTCAGAAGGGATATATAAAATAGAACTTATGCCAATTAATTCAAAATAATTGTAAAATTTCCCCAAAAATCTGTAATCAGGAAGTAAATAATGTGCCTTTTGAACAATCAGGGGAAAAAGAGGATAAGCCTTTGAAAGAACTGTTATTGCAACAAGAATTGCTTTTGAAACAAAAATTGTAAATATTGAACCTGAAACAAAAATAACACCAAAAAGTAAAAGTTCGTAGAGGAAAAGCCTCCATGGCTCCTCATTTATGGTGGAGAAAATTTCAAAAAGTGTGTCAAAAGTATCATTACCTGTTGTTCCAACTATAGAGGGTGAAAGGAAAAGGGAAACTATTAAGGACACAAAAATATAAATTAAAAATAAACAGGTAAAAAAAGCGGGTATAGAAAATAAAATGAAAATTAAAGTTCCAAAAAAGGGTATCCTTGAAATTAAACCCCAGATAAACCCTGTTAATAATATTAAAAATATTAAAAGTATTAATAGAATTGGGGTTAAAAAACTAGCCTTACCCTTTGTTATTGAAAATTTTAGAGATTCCCTTATTTCATAAAATTCATCACCCTTTAACTGCTCAAAATGGATCTTGGAAACTGCAGTTCCAAATATAAAAAAAATAAGTAAAAAGAGAGTTATTCCAATTATATGAAAAACATTTCCAGTTCCTGTAAGAACTTCAAAGAAAGCAAGGGGCAATAATTTATATGTCCCCCATATTTCTTTGAAGCTCCAACCACTCTGCAAAAGTGCAAGGTATGAAAATATTGAATAGAAAAAACTCCCGAGAAGTAGCCCAACAAATTGAACCCACATCTTCTTGACAGAAAGTCCAAATCTTGCAGCCCTGAAAACATCCTTAAAGTTATAATGTAGTTTTACTGGCATTTTTCATTTAAAAATTTTTAGAAGGGATTTGAACCCAAACTAAAATTTTATTAAAACTTAAAACCTTATTTCAATTCCAGTTTTTAAAAGAATTAACCTCTCCAAATCCCTCTCCGCTAATAAAGATTTTCTTCCATACCTTAAATAAGATTCACCTATAAGTTCCATATTTGCACCCCTTTCACTTAAATAAATTCTCCTTGCCCATTCGTCCTCTTCAAGGGTAAAAGGGTCAAGACCATAGGATATAAAGAGAAAACTCTTCTCATAAATAATTCTCCTTAACTCTAAATAGGGTGATAAAAAGGAATTTTTAATCTTTAAATGAGGAGCATCAAAATTAATAAATCTGGTATCAAAATAAATTTCATAATTTTTAAAAACTTTCTGTATCCATTTTAAAATTATTTCAGAAGATAAAGGCAAGTAACCTAAACCAGGTGATGAAAATCTCGCCTGTATAAAAAATGGCAGATTTCCCGCTTTAAATTCAATAATTAACGATAAAAGTTCCTTAAAACCTAAGGAAAAGGTTTCAAAATACATGAGTTGATTTAAACGGTGAAAATAAAAGAGATTAGAAAAGGGTTTGTCTTTATCAACATTAAAATAATAATGTTTTAAAATTAAGTTAAAATTATCCCTTTTAAAGAAAAATTGGGAAAATAAAAGACCTTCCCTGTAATTACCAAAAAATTTTTTTAAATCAACAATATCATACTCTGTAGAAAATCCTGTTTTAAAATTTGATAGATAAGTGATAGAACTATAAAACCTCAAAAAATCACACATTTTTAAATAATGTCTAAAACTTTCTCCATCTGTTTTTTCATCAGTTTTCCAGAAAGTTTCACCCCTTCCATATGCAATATTGAATTCAAAATTTTTTAAATTTTTTTTAATATCAGAACTTATAAAGTTTTCTTCCTTATAAGAATTAAAAGAAAGGAGTTCTCCATTTAAAGATAGAGAATCAGGTGATATAGTACCGTAGTCTCTATCAAAACCTTTATTTTTAAAGTAATTAAGTGATAGAAAATTATGAAAGCTAAATCTATTAGAAATTAAATCTCTACCTTCTTTCCAGCCATTGGAGTAGAGAAAATTTAAATTTAAAATTTTTGATTTATAATTGAAAATAAAACCTTCCTCATCTCTTCCAAAATCCTTACGGAATTCTCCTATATTCCCTGTTAAATCAAAAGGTTCAAGGGATGAAAGCACAAATTTGTTATAAAATCCTCTTAAGGATAAATTTTTTTCCCTTAAAAGAAATTCTGCCCTTTCAAAAAATACAGGTATTGAACCATCACTTTGAAGATTTTTATTCTGATATCTTAGTCTTACCCATAAAAGGGAGTTATATGGAAGATAACCTTTTAAATCCAGTTTTGAATCGGAAAGTGTAGTAATTTTTTTTAAGGTATCTTCTAAATTAAGATGAAATCTTATATCACCTGAAAAATTTATTGCAGTATTCCAATCGGTATTTGAAAGTGTTTTAGGAATAATAACCTCTCCCTTTTCTGTAACTTCAATTAAAGAGTTTCCGTAGGGTTGAGTTTTTAAAGGATTTTCAGGGTCACTTATCCAGTTTCCATCAACAATAAATTTATACTCATATCTTCCTGGTTCAAGTTCTATAGTGATTTCCCATACATCACCCCTTTTTTCCATTTTTAATGGATTCTTTTCCCAGTTAGTAAAATCTCCTGCAAGCATCACAGAATTTGCTT
>CBFGJR010000030.1:0-4783 GCA_965649145.1 Caldifarciminota bacterium
GAAAAATCGAGATCGAGGAGAAACTCTTCATCAACAATTCCAGCTGAAACCCCTGCTAACAAAGCTCTCATGGGAGATTCAATTATAAGACCATCAATTTTCATCCTGTGGAAGAGAATTGATAGGGTTATCGATGCTGCAGTAACTGAGGCTGTTCTTGTTCCGCCATCAGCCTGTATAACATCGCAATCAATTATTATTGTCCTTTCCTGGAGAAGGGAAAGATCCACTACAGACCTCAATGACCTTCCGATCATTCTCTGAATCTCCTGGGTTCTGCCCGACAATCTTCCTTGCACAGATTCCCTGATATTCCTTTTTTCTGTAGCTCTTGGAAGCATAGAATATTCAGCTGTAATCCATCCCTTCCCAGTTCCTTTTAGAAAGGGTGGAACTTTGTCGTCAATTGATGCTGAACAGATTATTTTTGTATCTCCTAATTCTAAAAAAACAGAAGCCTCAGGGAACTTTAGGAAATCAGGATAAATCTTCAATTCTCTTAATTCATCATTCCCTCTCCCATTTTTCCTCATGACCTATTTTTCTCTCTGAAGTATTTTAACATTTACTTTGCATTCTTTTTTGAAAGTTTCAGCATCCCTCTCAGAGCCAACAATTGAGCCCCAGTGCATCGGGATGGCTACAGAAGGGGAGATTGTATTGGCTGCCTGAGCAGCTTCCTTAGCGTTCATTGTGTATGTTCCACCAACAGGTAAAAATGCTATGTCAATTTTTCCGAGGCTTTTCATTTCAGGAATAAGGTCTGTATCACCTGCATGATAAACACTTACACCATTTACTTCTACAATATATCCCACCCAGTTTTTCTCCTTAGGATGAAACCTTTTGTCAATGTTATATGCGGGAACAGCCTTAACTTTTACTCCGTAAATTTCAAGTTCCTTTCCTGGAGAGACTTCCCTTTTTTCTCCCTTGACCTTTGCTATCACATCAGGAGTTGAAACTATAACTGTATTTTCCTTTTGTATTTTCTTAATGTCTTCTGGAGAAAAATGGTCGTAGTGTTCGTGGGTAATTAGAATAATATCAGCTTTTTCAGTGCCAGAAGGAAGTTCGAACGGGTCAAAATAGATTATTTTTTCAGATTTTATCATTATCGATGCATGTCCATACCACTTTATTGAATTCAATAACTTTTGAACCTTTTCGTCAAGGGAAGAGGAAATAGAACTGAAAGCCAATAAAAAAAGTAAAACCAAAAAAATTAAGTTGTAAATACGCATTTTGCCTCCCTCCTAAGGTTTTTCTTTCCATCTTTGATGAAGCCATAACCAAAGATGTGGACATTTTCTTATTTCGTCCTCTATGATTTTAGTATATGCTTGAGTAATTTTCAATACATCATCATCAGGTTTTGTTTGAAGAGGTTCTTTTATTTCAATGATATAGTTGTAGTTTTTGTCAGTGTAACAGAAGATAGGAATAATCGGCGAACCGTATTTTAGGTGGAAAATGGCGAGTCCTGTTGAGGTGCATGCAGGAGTTCCAAAGAAATCCACAAAAACTCCCCGGTCTTTAAGTGTATTTTGGTCAGCAAGAATAGCAAGGCATCCTCCTTTTTTCAGGATTTCAACAGCTTCCTTTTTTGCATCCTGTTTATAAATTATTTTGTTGCCTGTTCTTTCCCTGAATTCTTTAACAACTCTATCAAGATAAGGATTATCAAATTTCCTTGCAATTGCATTTAAGAGGAGACCTTCAAGAGCGAGGGCATGGGGAACTATCTCCCAGTTACCGAAATGAGCAGAAAGGATGAGAACTCCTTTTCCCAGTTCTATATTTTTTTTCAATATATCTATTCCCTTGATCTGGGAGATTTTTTTTAAATATGACTCATCTTTTTTCATAAACCACAGAATATCAAATATTAAAAAGCCAAAATGTTGGAAGCATTTCTTTGCTATTTTTTTAATTTCTCTTTCATTCATTTCATTTCCAAAAGCCAATTTTAAATTTTCTATAGCTATTTTTCTCTTGCTTTTTAAAAGAATAAATGTAATTAACCCTGTGAATTTACCTGCCTTTATATAAAAATATCTTGGAAAGGGGTAAAGGATGATTTGAATAAGTTTAAAAAGGAGAAATTCAAGAATGTATCTCACTTTCATATTTTCAACCTTTCAAGTATAAATTCATAAAATGCCTCTTCAGGACATGCCTCTATCTTAGAATAAACTATTCTGATTGAAAAAGGAAGATTTGCCAGTCTTATAAGGTCCTTTTCCGTTGTCAATGCAATTTTAGCACCTCTTTTTTCAGCTTCCATTTCAATTTTTCTTATATCGTTTAAAGTGAATTTATGATGGTCTGGGAAGAAGATTATTTTTTCAGGTTTTATAGAGATTGAGTTTAATGATTTTTCAAACCTGAAAGGATTGGCAATTCCGCAAAAGGCTATCACCTTTTCATTTCCTAAATTTATTCTATAACCTTTTTTGTCGAAAATTCCCAAATTTAATATCCTGAAACTAAAAACAGAAAGATCTCTCCTTATTTTTTTAATTTTATTTAAGAATTCTTCATTTTCAAAATCTTTGTTCAGGAGAATAGCGTCTGCTCTGGATAGAGAAGAGAAAAATTCTCGCTGGAAAAAATTTTGAGGGGAGACAATCACTATATCAAGGTCGCGAAAAAGCTTTCTGTATTGGAATCCATCGTCAAGGATTATTAATTTTGCTCCCATTTCAATTGCTTTTAATGCAGAATTTATTCTATTTTTACCAACTAAAACAATAGCTCCAGGAACATTTTCTGATATTAGTAAAGCTTCATCTCCCACTTCTTCCCAATTCTCTATTTTTATCCTTTCCTCTGATACAATTCCTCCCATCAATTCTTTTCTTCCTTTGTATCCTCTAATCAGTATAGCGGGTTTTATACCTTTTTTTATAAAGAATTTTGCCAGGGATATCACAACTGGAGTTTTACCTTCTCCTCCAAAGGATATGTTTCCAATTGAGATAACAGGAATGTTAACTTTTAAAGAACTTTTTATTCCCTTTTTATACAAGAACTCTATTGCTAAGTTGGATATTTGAAATGGAAGAGAAAGAATTTTATAAATTATTTTCATCTGGGTAACAGGGAAAGGATTTCAGATATGGTTTTTTCCTTTGCTCCTTTAATTTTATTAAGGACTTCGTAGCCTGTTAACCCCATTTTCCTCAATGTTTCATTTCCTACTGATTCGAACATTTGGATTAGGTCCTTTTCATTTTTTACTATTTTGGCTCCCCCACTTGAAAAGAATAACTCTGAAAGCTCGCTAAAATTATGCATAAAAGGACCGAAAAAAACAGGTTTCTTGTAAAAGATCGGTTCAAGGAAATTGTGACCACCAACCTTTGCAAGGCTTCCTCCTACAAATGAACAGTCAGAAATTGCATAAAATTCAGGAAGCTCTCCAATTGTATCGAGGAGGAGAACCGCAAAATCCTCTCTTTTAAAAGAAGTTTTTTTCTGATATCTAAAACCAAAAGATTTTATTATATTTTCAACCTTTGAGAATCTTTCAGGATGTCTTGGAGCAATTACCAATACAAGGTCATTTCTTTTTACTTTTTTAAATGCTCTTAGCAAAAGTTTTTCTTCTCCCTCTGTTGTGCTTCCCGCAACAATTATTCTTTTCTCTAAAAGATTCATTTCCTCTTTCCTTTTGTAGCACCATTCTTCGCTAAAATTGGAAAGTAAAAGTTCAGCCTTAAGGGAACCGACAACATTTATTTTCTCCTCTTTAATTCCTAAACTTAAAAGGAAATTCTTTGTTTTTTCGCTCTGAACTAAGAATCTGTCAATTTTATCGAGAATTTTTAAAACAGCAGATTTTAGTAATTTAAATAAAAATTTTGTTCTTCTTCCAAATCTAACATTGGTAATGATTATTGGAATTTTCCTTCTTTTAGCTTCTCGAACAAGAGTTGGCCATATTTCCGCTTCAATCAAAACTATAATATCAGGTTTGAATTCATTCAAGAATTTTCTTATAGAGAAAATGAGGTCAAAGGGCGATGGTTTCACATAGCATAATTTAGAGAGTTTATCCCTTGCAACTTTAAGACCTGCTGGGGTAGTAGATGTAAGAAGAATTTCAAATTTGTCCTTTTCTTTCAATCCCATAACAATAGGAACTGATAAATTAACTTCACCAAGGGATACAGCATGAATCCATATTCTTTGATTTTCCTTAGGAGGCAATTTAAGATTTATCCCCAATTTTTCTGAGAGAGTATAATTTCCTTTTTTAAACGATTTTTTAATAAAAAAATAATAAGGGAAAACCAATAAAAGAAGAATGAGATAGAACAGGTTCCAGATATAAATCATAATTTAAAAATTTACATAAAAATCTAAATAAATGCAAATATTTTGCTGGAGCTTCCTGAGTTTCTGAAGGATATGAAAGGAGTGAGGAAAGAACGGAAGTGCAGAAGAACGGAAGAGAAATTGAAAATTGAAGATTTTAAAATGAAAAATGGCTAAAAGGCAACACAGACGGATTTGCAACACGAGAATCAAATGAGAGATGAGAAGGAAAGGCAAAAATGGGCTCAGAAGTTGATGAGTTTATTGAGGTGAGGAAAGGCTAATAGCCAATTTCTGTATTTAGTTTGCTTTTATTATTGTCATTTATTCCTTTACTATTTCGTTCGAGCTCCACGCTAGTTACGAGTGGCTAAATTAAAAATCTTAAATTTTGACATAAAAGTCTAAAATTATAACATATTTTTAATATTGACACGATAAGAGGATGTGGAATATATTT
>CBFGJR010000031.1:0-4773 GCA_965649145.1 Caldifarciminota bacterium
TGTTTCAGGAAAATTCTCAAAAAAAATCCCCTTTGACCCTGACATAAAATTCATAGAGCTCGTAGATGAAAAAGAAAGGTTAGAGTGTGTAAAGGGCTCCCTTTTCACCCTTTTCCCATCAAAGGAAGACAAACCTGACTACTTCTTTTTTGAATCATTGAGTCTTGGAGTTCCCGCAGTTGTAAATGAAAGAAAGGAGACTCTTGTTGATTACTGTATAAAAAGCAATGGCGGTTTGTGGTATTCAGGAAAGGAGGAATTTTTAGAGATAGCTTCTTGTCTTTTAAAAGACAGATTATTGAGAAATGGAATGGGAATAAAAGCTCAAAAATACATAAGAGAAAATCACTCTCCCCAAAAAATTTTCCTAAAGTGGAAGGAGTTCTTGAGTTCGTTTATTTAATGCTTTTGTTTTAAAGTAGCTCCCAGAAGGGCAAAAATTTCAATCTTGTTCTTTCAAACCTCAATTCTCCAGAAAAAGAAAGATTGACTATCCAGGCTTCATCGGGTTGATATTTCGAGATGAAACTTTTGAGGGAGCGCTTAACCTCTGGAGAGAGCAATCTTTTACACTTAACCTCAACAGGTATAATCCTGTCTTTTAAATCTATTATAAAGTCAACCTCAGCCTTTTCTTTAGTTCTCCAATAGTGTATTTCTGCCCCTTCTCTAAAAAATTTATCAAGAAGAAGATTTAAAATTAGATTTTGAAATAGAAAACCCGATTCAGTTAAATCATCCATTTTCCCAAATCTGCCAATACTGTAATTTCTAAGCCCTATATCATAAAAATAGACAACCGGCGACTTAGAAATTTCTTTTCTAATATTGCGGTAAAAAGGAGTTAACTTTCGAATAACAAATGTTTTCTCTGCATAATAAAAATATTTTTTTATTGTTGGAAGAGATAGACCCAATGTAGAGGAAAGCTCTGTAAAATTTACCATTCTTCCAATCTGGCTTGCAAGAATTTTTATCATTTTTGAAAAAGCATCAGTTCTTTCAACTCCGAGGAGAAAGGATATATCCTTTTCTATGTAACTTCTGTAAATCTCATCAATCATATTTATCTTTTCAGAGAGAGTCTCTTCAAGAATTACTTTTGGATAACCACCAAAATTTATGTACTCTATCAGAAGACTTATTGCGTTTGGGTCAATCTTAAAATATTCCTGAAGCCTATTTTCATATTTATAATCAGTTTTAAAATTAATGAATTCTTTCAAAGATATCGTATTTAGCTCGAAGACCCTTTTTCTCCCGATCAATGATTCATGAATGCTTTCTTTTAACTCGACACTTCCAGAACCAGAAACTATGAATTTATATGGCAAATCCATATCGTAAAGACCTTTTAGAAACAAGCCCGCATTTTCTTTTCTCTGTATTTCATCAATAAATACATAGGCTTTATTTTTTCCAAATTCAAGTTTAAGCTTATTTATAAGAGAATCCTGAGATTTGAAATAAGGCATGTCCCTTTCAAAATCAAGGCTGAAAAAGATTGTTTTTTCTCCCTTCTTATTGAGAAAATCTACAAGAAGATTCATTAATGTAGTTTTTCCCGCCTGTCTTGGACCAATTATTAAGGAAATTTCTTTTCTCTCAAGATGTTTCAAAAGCTCTTCAAGAATATAACGCTTAATTAAAGCCATATTTTATTTTAAGTCTGAGAAAATTTAAAGTCAAGTTTCAGAATTATCGGGTATTTAAAAATTTCTTGTATATTTCGGCAAAGAACTCAGTTATGGGTAAAAAATGGACTTGACATATATCAAAAAAAATGTAATTTTGATAAAAAGAGGGATAAATTGAGAATAGAGGTTGAATTGCTCTTCAATGGTTCCTTTAGCTTCCCGAAGGACTATAGAAACTATTTCATATCCTTTCTTAAATCAGTATTTGCAAAGGCGGGCGTTTTAGAAAGTCTTTATGAGAAAAAAAAGACCAAACCTTTTGTTTTTTCTGTATGGCTCGGTGATAAATTTGAGATTGAAGGTGAGAGAGTCCATTTAGGCGATAGAATTTATCTTCTTTTCTCCACTGGTGAGCCTTCCATTTTAACTCATTTCTACAATGGTATAATTGAAATAAAAGAAAGAAATGAGACCATTCTTTTGGGCAAGACCAATTTACAGATAAAAAATATAACTCTACAGCCATTGAAGAAGATTACAAGCAGGAAAATACTTTGCAAAACAACCGGAATTTCTGTTCTTACAAATCCTGAAGCATCAGCAAGAAATTTTAAAAACTGGTATATAATTCCTACCGATGACACAGAGCTTTTTAATAAGGTTCTGAAAAAACGGACAAATGAAAGGTTTGAAAGAATTAGAGGGGGAAAACGGAATTTCGAAATTGAGCTAAAGCCATTAACCGAGGAAGAGTTTTTCATTTTAAAATCTTTGCAAAAAGAGAGAGTTAATTTTGAAAAACCAATAAATGAAACTATTGTAAAACATTACGGAGCCTACTTAAGAGGGTTCAGGGGATATTTCTTTCTTGAGGGTGATGAGGAGATATTGCAATTTGTCTATGACTATGGTCTCGGTGTAAGGACAGGACAGGGCTTTGGAATGATTGAGCTTTTAGGTTAAGGGATGAAAACCGATAGTAAAAGGGATTCACAATCTACCTCAAAAATTCCGCAAAAATTACTTAGAATAAAACCAACCTATACTACAACTGTCAAAATCCCCAAAGAATACAAAACTTTTTTCTGGGATTGTCCTCAGGGAAAAGTATTTCTTGAGAAGTTCATCATGAGAATTCTTCAATATGGAAGATTTGAAGACCTTAAATGGGTTTATAAAAAATATCCCGAAGAGACTTATGATATAGCTTTTAAATATCCTGAGATAAAGAGAGGAGTTAAGTTCTGGATAAAGTGGTGGGGGGAAAATGGAATTTGAAAAAATGAAAAGACTTGCAAAAGATATTCAGAGAAATTTCAAAAATTTTTATCTCGCAGGTGGCACTGCTATTATGCTCAAGCACAAACACAGGATAAGCGAAGATATGGATTTCTTCTCTTTCAGAGCTTTCTCATTTTTAAGATTGGCAGTAAAGGTGAGAAAAATTTTTAAAGTTGAGAAAGAAGAAAGATTTGAAGATAACATAGACTTCATTATTGAAGGCTTAAAGATTTCTTTTGTCTTTTTCCCTTTTCAAAACATAAGACCCCTTGAAAATTTTGAAGGAATTAAGATAGCATCTGACTATGATATTTTTCTTAATAAAATTTACAGTGCGGGTAGAAGGATAGAGAGCAAAGATGTTATTGATTTTGCATTTCTTTATAATAAATACCGATGGAACAGGAACTCTGTCAAAAAAGACTTTGAACGGAAATTCCCTAACCAGAGCTTTGAAATATACCTCGGAGCTATCCTATCCATTGAAGATTACCCTGACTTAGATGAAAATACAATAAGAATTGTTCAGGAAATTAAAAGGGAATGGTTGGTAAAGGATGAAGGATAAAGAAAAACTAAGAATTTTGAAGGAACTCTTCTGGGATTACAATTGGGAATCTGTTTTAGAAAATCTTGATTCTCCCTTTGTAATAGCAAGGGTTCTTGAAATCGGGAATAAGGAACAGGTAAAAAGATTTATAAAGGCAATTGGCTCTGAAAAAATAAAAGATTTTTTAAACAATTATCCTGAGCTCCTCTCTAAGCAATCGGCTAATTTCTGGAGATTGTGCTATGGAATTAAAGAAAAAAACTCTTCTTAAAAGGCATAAGCAGGTAATAATAAAAATTGAGCCTATACTTAAAAAAGGAGCTTTTTATCTTGCAGGTGGAACTACACTTTACTATTATCTTCGCCACAGACATTCTGTAGACCTTGACTTTTTTACCCAGAAAGAAATTGATTTGAGGGATTTCCGCTCCTACTTTGAGCAAGAAGAAATAAAACTAATCTCTCCAGATACAATTCATGCAAAGGTTGAAAATGGAGTGATTGGCTTTATAATACAGGTAAAGTTGGCTTTTTAGGGTCACTGGAAATTTATGAAAGTGCTGAAAAAATTTTAAAAAATAAACAGAGGTGATTGAGATAAGGAATGAGTGAAAAACTAAAAGTAATTTTAAAAGAATTAGCAACTAAGATTAAAAAGGAATTTCAAGATGCTGAGGTGATTCTTTTTGGGTCAGTGGCAAGAGGTGATGATACTGAGGAATCTGATGTTGATATTCTTGTTCTTTTAGATAAGAGAGAAAAAGGCACTTTTGATAAAATAATTGATATCTGTTTTCAGATAGAACAAGAATATGATGTTGTTATTAGTCCCTTAGTTCATACCAGAGAGGAATGGAATTCTTTTCCCTGTAATGTATCAGAAATAAAATATTCCATTGAAAAAGAAGGAATAAAGTTATGAAAGATGATATTTCTGCCTTAATTGAGCATCGTCTTAAAAGAGCAAAAGAAACATTAGAAGATGCTAAATTGCTTTTTGAAAAGGGTGGTACAAACTCTTGTGTTAATAGAATCTATTATGCTATTTTTTATTCTGTCCTTGCTCTTTTGAGGACAAAAAATTTGATAGCTTCAAAACACTCTGGAGTTAGGGCATTATTTCACAAAGAATTTGTTAAATCTGGAGGAATTCCTGAAAGATTTGGCAAATTTTATGATAAAATTTTTCTTTATAGAGAGCAAGGAGATTATGAAGATTATAAAGAATTTGAGAAAGAAGAGGTTCGTGAGCTCATCAGTACGGCAGAAAAGTTTATTGATTTTGTAGAAAAAGTTATAATAGAG
>CBFGJR010000032.1:0-20436 GCA_965649145.1 Caldifarciminota bacterium
TTTTTAAAACACAGGGAAAACCTATTTTTTTAACCTTTTTTAATAAATCTTCTTCACTTTTAGCTTTTTCCCAGGGTAAAAGATCAAAACCTGCCCTTTCAAGAATTTCAAAACAAGAGTCAAGGTCAATAAATCTTTCATCTTCACTTTTCTTTAAAAGCTTCTTTATGTTTTGATCAAATTCAAAATTTTTATATGTTTCTTTTCTTTTCTTTATAAAATTAGAATATCTAAGAAAATGAGCCAGAGCCATTGCTGCAACATCAGGAAACCTGTAAAAAGTAACACCTTCTTCTCTTAAAATACTTACACCTTTTTCCATATCCACAACACCCATTAATACTGTAATAAAAGTTTTTTCCCTTCTCTTTGCATATTTTGTAATCACTTTTGCGACACTTTCTATATCAATCATTCTCTGTGGTGCCATTAAAAAATAAACTGTATCAATACTTTCATCCTCATAAAGAGCTTTTATTGCCACTTCAAACTTTTCAGCATCTGCTTCAGCAAGTAAATCAACAGGATTTTTCAAAGAGGCGTGGGAGGAAACAAAGGGTCTTATTTTATTTTTTGTTTCCTCTGAAAGTTCATTTACCTTTAAACCATTTTCAATTAGAGCATCTGTTGCAACAATCCCGGGACCACCTGCATTTGTAACTATTCCAACACTATCTCCCTTTGGATAGGGCTGAGAAACAAAAAGTGAAGCGTATTCGAAAAGTTCCAAAGGTGATTGAACCTCAATAACACCCGCCTGTCTAAAAACAGTCTTATAAACTAAGGGATCACCTGCAAGTGAACCAGTATGAGATGTAACAGCCCTCGCACCTTCTGGGCTAATTCCTGCCTTTAAGGCTAAAATAGGTTTTTTCTTTGAAACCTCTTTTGCAACCTCAATAAATTTTCTTCCATTTTTTAATTCCTCAATATACATCAAAATCACCCTTGTTTTCTCATCGTTTCCAAGATATTCAAGCAGTTCAACCTCATCTATATCAACTTTATTACCCATGCTTATAACCTTTGAAAACCCTATACCTCTTGATTTAGCAAAATCAAGAATTGCCACACAAATTGCTCCACTCTGGGATATAAATGAAATCTCTCCTTCCTTTGGCATATCACTTGCAAAATTTGTTGTAAACCTTACTCCTGGATCAGTATTCATAACACCTATACAGTTAGGCCCCAAAATTCTTATTCCCCTTTCTTTAGAAATTTTTTCTATTTCCCTTTCAAGTTTTTCTCCCTCAGGACCTGCTTCTTTAAAACCTGCACTTATTATGATAACAATTTTTATCCCTTTGCGAGCACAAGCCCCCAATACCTCAGGAACATAAATTGCAGGAACAAGAATAACTGCAAGTTCAGGAATATCAGGAACATCTTCTATTTTTTTATAACACTTATTTCCTAAAATACTTTCAGCATTTGGATTAACAATATAAATAGTTCCCTTATACCCTGAAAGTATCATATTTCTCAAAGTAACATATCCTACACTTCCCTCTTTTCTTGAAGGTCCTACCAGAAGAACACTTTTAGGGCTTAAAAGAATCGAGATTTCTTTCATACCCTCCCTCCCTCCTTGTAACCTCCCTTCCCAGCAAAAATAAATAATCTGATAATCTATTAAGAAATTTTAAAACAATTTTACTTGATTTAAACTCATCAAGGAGTGCAGCAACACTTCTTTCAGCTCTTCTTGAAACTGCTCTTGCTAAATAAAAATATAAGGATGCGAGTGTTCCAGAGGGTAAAATAAATTCTTTTAGGAGTCCTAATTTTTTACTTAATTTTGAAATTTTTTCTTCTAATTCCTCAAAAATCTTTTCTTCCAATTCTGGACCTTTTTCTTCTTCAGGAACAATTAATTGGGCTCCTGCTATAAATATAAGTTTCTGTAGTCTCTCCACCTCACTTTTTAAATCTTCATCCTTACAGTAAAAGTAACAGAATCCAAGAAGTGAATTTAATTCATCTAAATCTCCAAGAGCATGGAATATTTTTGAGTCCTTTCTTTCTCTTTTATTCTTCCAGTATGAGGAAAAACCCTCGTCCCCTTTACCTGTAAAAACCTTTGTAATCCTCAATGAGGAAGCTCGTTTTCTGAATAAATGGATACATATACTCTGTTCTTTTTTCTTTCAAATTTAACATAACCTTCCTTTAAAGAAAATAAAGTGTCATCCTTACCCCTTTTTACATTCCAGCCAGGCCAGAATCTTGTGCCCCTCTGCCTTACAAGTATTTCTCCAGGTTTAACAAACATCCCATCCCACCTTTTAATCCCAAGATACTTGGAGTGGGAATCTCTCCCATTTTTTGATGAACCCATTCCTTTTTTATGTGCCATTTTTCTACCTCCTTTTAAATTTCAATTTTTTCTACTTTAATCTCTGTTACCTTCTGCCTGTGTCCCCTTTTTCTCCTCATATTTTTTTTAGGTTTCATCTTAAAAACAATCACCTTTCTTAATTTTTTCAGGGGATTCAAAACTCTTGCTCTTACCTTAACATTTTCAAGATATGGAGTACCAATTCTACATTTTCCGTTTTCCTTTAACAAAAGGACTTTATCCATAATAATTTCATCCCCTTCTTTAACATTTTCAAGAAGGGGAACTGAAATTTTTTTCCCTTCTTCCACAATAAATTGTTCTCCTTTAAATTCAATAATTGCCCACATAGTTTCTCCTTTCTGCTTAAATTTAATATTATTAATTTTAATAAAAATTTTTCAAAATTTCAAGTTTTTATTATAAATTCTGTCCCCTTACCCTCCTCTGAATTCACAGAAATTTCAAATCCATGACTTTCTATAATTCTCTTCACAGTAAAAAGACCAAGCCCTGTTCCCCCCTTTTTTGTTGTAAAATAAGGCTCGAAAATTCTATCCAAATTTTCCCTTTTTATACCTATTCCGTAATCCCTCAATTTTACATATAAGTTTCCCTTTTCCTCAAAAATCTCTATATCTATTCTTCCACCTTCAGGTTGAGCTTCAATAGCATTTTTTATAAGGTTTAAAAAAACTTTCTCCATCTGATTCAAATCAAAAAAAACCTCTTTATTTGCACCTTTTATACTAATTTCAATTTTATTTTCCCTTAATTCTCTTTCAATTTTTTCAATAACACCTTCTATAAAATCCTTAATTTTTACTCTCTCCTTTTTAATATAAAAAGGTCTCAACAAATTCATAAATTCTTCAACAGAATTTGTTAAAGAATTTAAAGTTCTTTCAAAATCAGGATAATCATCTTTTATTTTATCCTTCAATCTATAAGATATTAATTTTAGAGAATTAAGCGGGTTCTTTACTTCATGAGCAAAAGATGATAAAATCCTCAAAATACCCTCCTCTTCCTTCTTTTTCTCCCTTTCTCTGAATAATTCCATAAACTCATTAATCTTTAAAAAAATAACTAAATTATTTGACCTTTGAACAAAATAGTAATCTTCATTAATTTTATATAAGATTTGCCTTTTATCTTTAAAATCTAAATTTGATAAACTAAGTTCCCTACCGTAAATTTTTTGCCATTTGTTATTTTCTATCTTATAAATAGAGTAATCTGATAAAATGAGGGATGGAAAATACTTAAATTTTTCATAAAAACCTAAAATAAATAAAATAAGAGAGAAGATAAACAAAAAAACTTCAAAAGTCAGTATAAGATTAAAAACAAAAATCCTTTTTCTGAACCTGTCAAGGGAAACACCGAGTCGAAGAATACCTACCGGACTATTTCTGAAAAAAAAGGCTTTTAAAACCTCAATTATCTCCTCATCATAAATTTTTCTTTTCTGTACCATAATTTTATTCTTATTTATAATTTTATCCATTAATTCTCTGTCATTAATAGGCTCTATTTTTTTTGAAGAAAATACTGTTTCACCATTTGATTCAAGGGAAATATATTCGATTCTTTCTTCTTTACTTAGCTTTTCAAGCATTTTTTTTAAACCTGATTCACCTTTCTTTTCTTTAAGATCCCTTATATCCTTTATCATCAGTATGTAATAATTTTTTTTGTTAATTAAATAATAAAGAGAATCACCCTCTATTGATTCTTCCAGCCCTTTTTCAAAAATTTTTCTTTCTAAAAGATAATTCTTTTTTCTTCCAGTTGATGAAATTACTCTTAAATTTTTATCTAAAATTGTTATCTCATAAAAATTATTTAAAAGAGCTACTTTAAATAAAGAATCTTCTCCCAAATCCGGATTTAAAAATTCTGATAAATCGTCAAGATTTTTATAATAAAGTTCATCTATATAATATGAAGCATTTAAAATAGATTCAAAGGAAGGCTCAAAAAGATTTATAAGTTCCTCAACCTCTTTTTTTACCTCTGAATTTTCTTTGATTTTGAGTAGGAAAGATAAAATTATCAAAATTAAAGATAAAAAAATAAGTAAAAGAGATATTCTGAAAACCTTCATAAATTATTTTAATTTAAAACTAAAAAAGTTTAAAAGAAATATTTATTTTTCCTCAGATTTGTTAGCCTGATATTTGGAGGGACACTGGGTTAAAAGGAAATGGGCCTTAAAAAGGTTATCTCTTTTAGAATAGACTCCTTCAACAACAACCTGTGCCTCAGGTTGAAATAGCATATCGGGTGCTGTTCCCTTATATAAAACCTTCATTTTAGCTTCATTATTGCCAATTTCAAATTCAACTATGTTACCTTTTTTATTTACAGTTCCAGGTACAACTTTTCCTTGTAATCTTATTGTTCTATCATCCACATAGGGATTTTTCTGAAAGAATTCTTCCACTGTATAGTAATAAACCCATGTTTTTTTTAATCCTGTAAAAATTAAATAAAGGGTCCCAAGAAAAAATAAAAGAGTTATAATTCCAATTTTAATTTTTTTATTTTTCATGATTATAATTATAAAGATATTTTCTTATTTTTTCAAGAATTCTTAAATATTTTACCCTCAAGGTATTCTCATTAATTGAAAGAATCTCAGAAATCTCTCTGAATTTTAAATTCTCATAAAATCTCAAAATAATTATTTCCCTTTCTTCTTCCTCTAAATTCTCCATTATTTTTTTAACAAACTCCTTCTTTTTTATTTTTTCAGCATGGTCTTCACTTTTAAAATTAAAAATTTCCTCATCCAATTCCACAAACTTTACATTCCTCTCTCTTCTTTTCAAATCTATTAACCTGTTTCTTGCCATTCTCAAGAGATATGCCTTTATATTTTCTAAATTTTTTAACCTATCAAATAATTTCCAGAATTTTATAAAAACATCCTGTAAAATATCCTCGGCTTCTTCTTTTGAAACTGAGAGAAATAAAAGGTAAGAATAAATATCTTTACTGATTTTTTTATAAATCTCCTCAAATTCCTTTTCCTTATTCAAAACTATTAAAACTATTTATTGCTTTTAATCCCGAGTTTTGACACAAAAAGAATTCCCGTCCCAACTGTGAAAAGTAAATAGAAATTGAAAAATAAAAAAGAAAAAACAAAAAGTTTTAAAAGATTATATAAAAGACCTCCTATTTCTAAAGAAAGAATTAAAGAAGAAATAAGAGAAATTACTAAAAAATAAACAACTGAAGCAATAACAGGTAAAAGGTCATTTCTATAACTTAACTTAAACTTCTGGAGTATAAACCTACCAAGGGATATAAAGACAGAGGAGGAGCCATATAGAACAAAAAGCGGAGTTGCAAGAATTATAAAAAGGGCAAGTGGTATCCCGAGTATTGTAAATATAAGAAAAAGTAAAAATGGAAGATAAACTAACTGAAAAATTAAACCAAAACCCAAAGATTTTAGAAAATTCAATTCCAGTTCCTTTATCATATTTTGAACAGCACCAGGAAAGGCAAACTTTATAATTAAAATTAAAAATCCAAAAATTATAACTAATAATAAAAGAACAGTAATTTTCTTAAAAAACTCTGAAACAAAACTTTCTTCAATTTTTTCTTCTTTCTCTTCTTCAACTTCTTCTTCCTCTTTCCGAGTAAGCGTATCCTCCTCAACTTCTCCTTTCCCGATCTGTGCTTCTCCTTCTGATGTATAAACTCCTTTTACAAAGAATTTTAAAAACTTTAATGGAGAAAGTAAAGGACCAAGATTTAAATTAATCCTTTCTCCTTCAACCTTTGCACCCCTTGATATTTTCAGTTTTCCCCCAACTACTGCGATATCACCTGTAATTAATGCTCCCTTTAGAACTTCAACATCTCCCATTACAACAGCCACATCACCTTCCACTTTTCCTTCAATTTCTAAACTCCCATTTATAAGAGCAAGATTTCCCAGAATAGCTCCCTTTACTTCAAGGTCTTTCCCAATAACTGAAAACTCACCTTTAATAGTATCATTTTTTTCAACTATAACTTTATCATTCACTTCAGTATAATTTTTATAAGTACCCAAAATTAAGTAAATAAATAGTAAAAACATACTCAAACCCTCAAAGTTTTAAGGGGGATAGAACCCCTTTTAAATTTATAAAGGAAAAATAATACAAAAAATAAGTAAAAAAGAGAGAAATTTAAAACTAAAGGAACTAAAAGAGGTAAAAGAGCTTTAAAAATAACGGGGATTAAAAACCAAAAATCAGAAAATAAAGGCGTAAATTTTAAAAATAAATTTTTTATGATATTTTTAGTTATTAAAAATAAAAGGGAAATAAAAAGTGAAAAAGAAAAAATATAAACAAGGGAAAAAGGGACTAAAAATCTTTCAAGTTTAATTCTTCTTCTTATGATATCAAAAACCTTTTCTTCCGGTTCAAAATCCTTTATATTTTTAAAAGTTAAAAATAAAAATTCTGATATTTCAAAAAAAAATTTACAAACCTTGCAATTAGATATGTGCTCCAGCTCCTCTCTTTCCAGAACCTCTTTGAGTATCAGTTTTTCTGTTTTTTTACATTCCATATAATAAAAACGAAAAAAATTTAAAATTTGTTACACCAATTCTATTTTATGTTCTGGGAAAATATTTTTTAAAAAGGAAAAATCATAATCTTCTGGAATTATTATAACACCACAGAGATTTTCATAGTCATAAAATTTATTTATAAATTCATTAAGTTCCTTATCCTCTGTTTTTAAAATTTTATTTAAGGTATCATAAATAAAAGATGGCTTGAGTTCATATTGTAATGCAGATAATAAAACACCTGAAATTTGTGAATAGGTTTCAATTTCTCTTGGTATGGAACCTTTAAAAAAGCCCTTTGCTTCCCTTAACTCTCTTTCGCTCACCCCTTTTAGTTTAAATTTTTTCACCTCATCAATTAAAACTTCTATTGCTTTTTCAAAATTCTCTGTTCCGGTTTGGAAGTAATAGTAAAATGAACCTTTAAAGGGACCAAAATTTTTGAATTTAGAGTAAATAGAATAAACAAAACCAAGCTTGTTTCTTATTTTTAAATAAAGTCTTGAAGCAATTGCTCCTCCTCCCAGTATATAATTAGAGAGAATTAGTTTATGGTAATTTTTATTCTTCCTATTTAATGAAAAATGGCCAAGTCTTACAAAAGCCTGATTAACTTTCCTCTTTATTAAAAGAATCTTTTTATCTACTTTAACCCTCTTGAATTCCGGATAGGTAAAATTAAACTTATTTAACCCATCAAAAAAATTTTCAAACTTTTTAAAAAATCTCTCAAAATCAATAGAACCTGTTCCGGCCACGAAAATTTTCCTTTTTAAAACCTTTTCCCTGTAAAATTCCTCTATGTCAACTTTTTCTATGGAATTTATACTATCTATATAACCTTCAAGGGGGTGTGAAATAGGGGTATTTTCATATAAAACCTCATAAAATTTTTTTGATATAACATTTTCCGGCTCCTCTTCATCCTGTAAAATTTCAGAGATTATTCTATTTTTCTCCTTTTCAATCTCCTCTTCTTTAAAAGGAGGATAAAAAATTAAGTCATGGATAAAATGGACTATTTTTTCAAAAAATTTTTCTTCTGAAAGGATTTTTATAGAAAGCATATTTTTTGAACATACAATGTTAAATTTAGCACCGATACTATCAAAAAATTCCCTTATTTTGAAAGTGGAAAAGGTGTCGTAACTTTTATCAATAAGGTTTGAAGTAAGATAAAAGAGTCCTTCCTTACCTTTCGGGTCCAAATAACTTCCTGAACAAAAACCTATGGCAAAGGAAATTAAAGGCAACTCATCATTTTTTACATAATAAATTTTTATATTATTCGAAATTTCACCCTTATAAACTTTCTTTAACATAAAATTAAATAATTTGCCCTTTCTTTTTTAATATATTTTCTTGCTGTTTCAATAATTTCATCCTCCTTAACCTGCTCAACTTCATCAAGGTAAGTAAAAATTCTGTCAAACATATTATTAAGTTCAAAGTGGGCTACAATCTTACCTCGACCCGATGTACTCTGCATGTGATACAGAAACTCTGAAGATAACATATTTTTAACCTTTTGAACTTCCTCTTCCTTAATATCACCTTTAAATATTCTTTCAACTTCTTTCCAGAAAATTTCAATTATCTCATCAAAATTAGAATCTTTGTTTAATATAGCATAAAATATAAAAAGACCTTTATCCAGTTTTTCCTCACAGAATGTTGATACTTCATTACATAAATTTTTTTCAAGGACTAAAATTTTTTCAAGTCTTGAACTTTCCATTCCACCAAATAATGCTGAAAATAAGCTCAATTTGATAAAATCTTCATGATTAAAAGGTACAGAATGGAAACTGATACCAAGTATTTTTAAAAAACCATTTTCCCTTATAACCATTTTTCTTTCGAAATTCTGTACAGGCTCATAAAATATCTTTCTTTCGATTTTATTTTTCTTCTCAATCTTTGAAAAGTTTTTCTTCAAAGATTTTAAAACTTCCTTTTCCTCAAACCCACCGGTAATAACAACAAAAGCATTTGAAGGTGAATAAAATTTATCATACCATTTTTTTAAATCCCTTTTTGTTATATTAAGTAGATCCTGTTCAAAACCTATTACAGGATATCTGTAAGGATGGAGAGTATAGGAAAGAAGGGAAAAATTTTCCCAGAACTTACCAAAAGGTGAATTATCTATCCTTTCTCTCCTTTCTTCAATAACAACATTTCTTTCAGATTCAAATTCTTCAAGAGTTAAATTTTCCATTCTGTCACTTTCCATTTCAATTACTTTAAAAATAACATCTTTCGGTACAGTTTCATAATAAAAGGTAAAATCTTCTGTTGTAAAGGCATTATCAACTCCACCCATTTTCTGAATTATCTTAGAAAATTCTTCTGATCTTAATTTTTTTGTCCCTTTAAACATCATATGCTCTAAAAGATGGGATATGCCCCTTTTCCCTTCAATTTCATCCTTTGAACCAACTTTATAAACAATATAAAAACTTGTAATTTCTCTTCTCATAGGTATAAGTAAAATCTTTAAACCATTATCAAGAAAATATTTTTTAACTTCGAATTTTACTTTCATTTTTTAAGTTAAAGATTTTAAAAAATCGTAGAGTCTCTCAGCAATTACCTCATAGGTAAAATTCTCTTCTACCCTTTTAAAACCTTTTCTTATAAGTTCTTCTTTTAGATTATTATCGAGATATAATCTTTCCATACATTTAAAGAGTTCCTCTGAATCACCCTCCTTGAATATAAGACCTGCATCACCTATTACCTCAGGAATTGCACCTGAATCAGAACCAATAACTGGAACTCCTCCTGCCATTCCCTCTACAAGAACTCTACCAAATTGTTCTTTCCACCCTTTACCTGTAAGAGAAGGGAGAATAAGAAAATCAATGGATTTATAAACAGAGTAAATTTTTTCATGTTGAATGTAAGGTAAAATGTAAAAATTAATATTTTTTGGATTAGAAACCTTTATAATGTTTTGTTTTTCTTCTCCCTCACCAACAAAAAGGAGAGTTCCTTTTTTATATTTCTTATAAAATCTTTCAAAAGCATTTATTAATATGTAAATACCTTTAATTTTTGTTAATCGTCCAATATAGGTGAAGATAGGTTTTTCTAAATTTTCAAGGACTTCAATTTTTTCATTTATTTTAAATTTTGATGGATCAACTCCAAGATATAATCGGGATATTTTTTTATTGTAACCCCATTTTCTTAAAACTTGCTCAGCTTCCGAACAAAGAGCAAGAGCACCATTTGATTTTCTAAATACATAATTTTGCATTTTTTTAACTGGATATGGAAAATCTTTATAAATATTTTGTGCACTGAAAAATACAAATGGAATATTTTTGAAAAAAAGTGAAAATTCAAAGGTGGAGGTTGAATAACTTTCTTCAAGAAAAATAACAAAATCAGGTTTTTCCAATTTTATATCATTTAAAAAGCAGGAATAAAAGAATTGAAATTGAATATTCTTTAAATAAAACCAATTTATAGGAATAACTTCAACATCTTCTTCAATTATTTTTTTCCTTAATGCAAGATTTTCACCAAGAGCTCCCCCCCATTTAAAAGGGACAAAAATTTTAATATTTTTTATATATTTTTTTAAATAATAAAATTGCTCTCTATTTCTCCTGTGTAAGGAGGCGTGATTAAAAATGAAAATACTTTCTATTACTCTGCTATTATATTTGGTGTTATAAATATAACAATTTCCCTTTCTTCAACAGAACCTGTTCTTCCTCCGAAAAGAACACCAATCAGGGGTATATTTTTCAATATTGGTATACCACTTGAACCTCTTGATTTTTTAGTACTTACAAGACCACCGATGACAGCTGTTTCTCCATTCCCGAGAAGGACCCTTGTCTCAGCCTCATTTGTTAGTATTGTAAGTTGACCTGTGGGAGTTGGCTCACCTGCCTGGGATACTTCAGTTTTTAAGTCAAGGGTCACCTGGTTCTGAGAATTTACATGTGGTGTAACCTCAAGTTTTATACCAACATCCACAAGCCTTGTTATCGGATTACCACCAACATCAGTTGTTATAAAGGGTATTTTTAATCCACCGATTATTTTTGCCTGTTTGTTATCAGTAACAGTGATCTTTGGAGAGGATATAACCCTTGCAAATTCCTCAGACTCAAGAGTAGCAAGTATTGAAAAAAGGTCGGTTTGGGGTGATAGATATCCTACAGTGAATCTCAAACCAGGGGCCGCAGGTAAAGTCACTGCTCCTGCTTCAGCAAAACCTGTCCCCTCTGGTCCGGGTTCAGAGGGCGACTCACTGGGATTTCCACCAATATAACCTTGTTGTGATGGAGTGCCTTGTACTATCCCTGTGTATCTTCCACCCCATTTAATTCCCAGTTCTTTCAATTTTCTTGTATTGATTTCTACAATTTTAGCCTCAATTGCTACCTGAGGTGTTCTTATATCAAGAGATCTAATAATTTGTTCAACCTTTTGCTGTATATCCTCAATATCAGTCACAATAACTGAATTAGTATGTTCGTCTTTTTCTATTCTACCTCTATCTGTTAGAAGTTTCTGAATTGATGTGGAAACCTCTTCAGGTTTTGTAAATTCAAGTTTATAAATTCTTGTAACAAGGGGTTTTAAAAGTTGCGCTTCCTGTTCAGCCTTTCTTCTCTCTATTTCTTCCCTCTTCAGTTTATCAGGAGGCGCAATCCTCAAAACCCCGTTCTCTTCCACATAAGATAATCCAACTGTCTTCAAAACAAGTTCAAGAGCAGTTCTCCATGGAATGTTGTTAACCATAACAGTTACCTTCCCCTTTACATCTGTCGTATAAACTACATTTAAGCCAACATATTCTGCAATACCATTAATAACAGTCACTATATCTGCATTTTCAAGATTAAGAGAAATTCTTGATTCACTAGGTTGAGAAGAAACAAGAGAAGGAGCAGGTTTTTCTTCAACCTCGGCTGTAAACTCAGGTTTACCTTCTTTCAAGGAATAAACACCTTCTGTTCCACCTGTGTTTAAGAGATAAAAAGAAATTCCTTCACCTGTCCTTACATCATAACTTTCAAAGGTAGAAGTTGTATACAGAAAAATTCTTGTTAAAGCAACTCTCTGAAAGGTTTCAAGGGTAACTTTATCAATTCCTGCCTTATTTATTACATAGGATCCAGGTGCAATCATTGTCTTATTTGTATGAACATCAAGGGTTATAACATTTGAGGCTGGTTTGAATACAGTATAGGAAATATCTTCTGGAACAAGTATAGTAATCACGGTATTTGTCCCTTCACCCTGTATCCTTATATCACTTATTTGAGCAAAGAGGGAAAATACAAAAATAAAATTTAAAAAAAACCTGTACATTTAAAACCTCCTTTTATTTTTAATCACCAAAATCTGAAACTTCAAGGGTTAATTCAAGGAATGCAGGATCAAGTATTTTACCTGAATAATATTCATGAGAGTAAAAGGTATATATTGCCTTTAAATATAAAACCTGTGGATTTCCATTTGCCCATACTCCATAAAAAGGATTATACATCTCCTTTATATAAGAGGGTAAAAGGGGTAAAGAAATTGAAAGTGGTTTATTCTCAGGTAATTCTATAGGTAAAGTATATTTTAAATGAGAATATGTGGGAACAGATACATTCCCCTGATAGGGAGGAGCAACATTAAAGGAGACCTTTTGCGGTGGTGACTTTGATAAATCATAAAATTCAATTTTAAAACTATCAATTATTAAAGTAGAAGAATAACCCTCTTCACTTGTGTTAAAAGCATCAAAGGTAAATGTCGCTGAAAGTGTATCATAGGGGAAAATCCAAACAGAATCCTGCTCATCAAACACCCTAATATCAATTCCCAAACTATAACTGGATAATGAAACCCTTAAAAGATAAACTCCTTCTCTTTGTTTACAGGCATAGAAGAAAATAATAAAAGAGAGGAGGATTAAAATCCTCTTCACCATTTCCTCCTTTTTTCAAAAGGATTTGAACCATTTTTAAACCTATTTATTATATAGTAAAAATTTTAATTTGTCAACTTGAATTTTTAGAAAAAATTCTTTATTTTTTATTATCTTAATATAATGAAAAAAATATATGTAAAAGATTTAATAAAATCAGAAGGAAGCTTTGAAGACATCTTTTATTTACACTCTCTAAAAAATTCATCAGGTAAAAAGGGAGATTATATTGAACTTTTAATTTCTGATAAAACTGGAGAGATAAAGGCTTATCTTTTTGACATGAATGTTAATTTGGAAGAAGGGGTATATAAAGTAAAAGGAGAAATAGGGATATATAAGGAGGAAAAAAGGGTAATAATAAAAGAGGCTAAAAAGATTGAAGAAAATGATTTAATAAAAAGAGAACTTGTGCCTTCCTCAACAATTCCAAAAGAGACTCTTAAAAAGGAAATTTTAAAAGAAATAGACTCTCTGAGCAACAGTTTTTTAAAAGAACTACTTTCAAAAATATTTAAGGGAGAATTCCTTGAAAATTTTCTTGAGGCACCAGCAGCTTATAAATTTCACCATGCTTATTCAGGGGGACTTGCTGAACATACACTAAATGTGGTGAAAATAGTAAAGGCAATTTCTGAATGTTATGATTCTATAAACAGGGATTTACTTATAGCAGGTGCCCTTTTACATGACCTTGGTAAGGTTTTATCTTACAGAATAGATCTTAAACCAAGTATGACAGATGAAGGAAGACTTCTTGACCATGTATATCTTGGAATGAAAAAAATTGATGAGGAAATTGAAAAATTTAATAAAGAAAGAGAGTTTGGGGGAATATTTAAATCAAAATTTCCAGAGGATTTGAGACTGAATTTACTTCACCTTATAGCATCCCATCATGGAACAAAAAGTCAAGGTGCCCTAACTGAACCAATGACAAGAGAAGCCTATATACTTTACATAGCTGATAACATTGATGCAGAAATTTATAAGTTTGATGAAGCAATAAAAATGACTCAGGAGGGTGAAAGATGGTCACCCTATCATTCTAAATTAAAAAAATCTGTATTTTTAGGAGGTGAAGTAGAAAATGATTAAAAAATTTTTAAAAAAAATATTTGTCTCAAGAAATGAAAGAGTTATAAGGAAATTATGGCCTATAGTTAAAAAAGTAAACGAAATATATGAGACTTACCACAATCTCACTGATGAAGATCTGATTAAAAAGACTGAAGAATTTGTGATTAGACTGAAAGATGGCGAAAGTGATATGGAAATATTACCTGAAGCCTTTGCTCTTGTTAAAGAAGCATGCAGAAGACTTGTTGGAAAAAAATGGAAAATAACAGGACAGGATTACGAATGGGATATGATTCCCTTTGATGTGCAGATCCTTGGTGCTATAGTTTTGCATCAGGGTAAAATAGCAGAAATGGCAACAGGTGAGGGTAAAACTCTTGTTGCCACAATGCCCCTTTACCTTAACTCACTGATAGGAAGGGCCAGAGGATTAAAAGGTGATAAGAGGTTTCTTGTTAATGGTTTGCCAAGAGGAATCAACCATCTTGTTACAGTTAATGATTACCTTGCAAGGAGAGATAGGGAATGGATGGGACCGGTTTATGAAATGCTTGGACTTGAAGTAGGAGTGATTCAGAGTGGTATGGAACCTGAGGAGAGGAAACCAGAATATAACAAGGATATAACTTATGGAACAAACAATGAATTCGGCTTTGATTATTTAAGGGACAATATGGTTTATAGAAAGGAGGACAAAGTTCAGAGAGGTCATATATACGCAATAGTTGATGAAATTGACTCCATATTAATTGATGAAGCAAGAACACCGCTTATAATCTCAGGACCTGTTGAAAGAACAAGTAATTATTTATACAAAGAAGCAAAACCTCATGTAGAAAGAGTTGTTAAAAAACAGACACTTTTAATCAATCAAATTTTAAATGAAGCAGAAAAGGATTTAAGCCAGGATAAGATAGAGGAAGTAGCGAGGAAAATACTATTAGCTAAAAAGGGTGCTCCTAAATCAAGAAAACTCTTCAAACTCTTGCAGGAGCCAGATATATTAAAGCTTACAGAAAAAATTGAACTTGAACTTTTAAAAGAAAAGAAAATAAGAGAATTTGAAAGTGAACTATTTTATGTAATTGATGAAAAATCCCATAATGTTGACCTAACAGAAAAAGGAAGAAAAGAATTTCTTAATATAGATAAAGACCTATTTCTTTTACCGGATCTTTCCATTGAATTAACAAAAATTGAAAAAGATGAGACTCTTTCACCAAGAGAGAAATTTTATGAAAAGGAAAAAATAATTAGAGAATATTCAGAGAAATCAGAAAAAATTCATGCCATAAAGCAACTTTTAAAGGCTTACTCCCTCTTTGAAAAGGATGTAGATTATGTAGTTATGGATGGAAAAGTGATAATAGTTGATGAATTCACTGGTAGGTTAATGCCTGGAAGGAGATGGTCCGATGGATTACATGAAGCAGTTGAAGCAAAAGAAGGAGTTGAAATTCAGAGAGAAACCCAGACACTGGCCACAATTACACTTCAAAATTATTTCAGAATGTACGAGAAACTTGCTGGAATGACAGGAACAGCTATAACAGAAGCACAGGAATTCTGGGAAATTTATAAACTTGATGTTATTGTAATACCAACAAATAAACCGGTTATCAGGGTTGATTTTCCTGATATAATTTTTAAAACAAAAAAGGAAAAATACCAGGCTGTTATTGAGGAAATAAAGAAAAATTTCAAAATTGGTAGGCCTGTCCTTGTGGGAACAACTTCTGTGGAAGTATCCGAATTACTTTCCAGAATGTTAAAAAGAGAAGGAATCCCTCACCATGTCCTTAATGCGAAATATCATCAACAGGAAGCTGAAATTATTGCAAGAGCAGGACAGAAATATGCTGTAACAATTGCTACAAACATGGCTGGAAGAGGAACTGATATAAGGCTTGGAGAAGGTATAAAAGAACTTGGGGGACTTTACATTATAGGAACAGAAAAACACGAAGCAAGAAGAATTGATAGACAATTGAGAGGGAGAGCAGGCAGGCAGGGTGATCCGGGGACAACAAAATTTTTCCTTTCTCTTGAAGACGACCTTCTGAGACTCTTTGGTTCTGACAAGGTAAAAGAATTAATGGAAAGATTCGGGAAAAAGGACGAAGGCCCGATTGAAAGTAAGCTTGTAACAAGAGCTCTTGAAACAGCACAAAAAAGAGTTGAAATGCAAAATTTCGAAATCAGAAAAAGGCTTCTTGAATATGACGATGTTATGAATAAACAAAGGGAAGTAATTTATGGATTGAGAAATGAAATCTTAGAAGGCGAAAATATGAAGGAACTTATTTTGAATGAATATGTTCTTGATCTTGTTGAGGAGTTAATTGGAAGATTTTTACAGTCCGAGGAAAAGGAAGAATGGAGTATTGATGAATTTCTGGGGGAACTTTCCTACCATTTTCTTGCTGATTTTTCGGATTTAAAAGAAATTGATGATAAAAAGAGAATCAAGGAAGAAGTTTTAAAAAGGATTGAGGAACTATATGAAATGAGAGAGGAAATATTTGGAAAAGAAAGAATGAGAGAATTGGAAAGAGCAAGTCTCCTATTTACTCTTGACACAGCCTGGAGAGAGCATCTATATGCTTTAGATCACTTAAGAGAGGGAATATATTTAAGGGCATATGGTCAAAAAGACCCCCTCATTGAATACAAACAGGAAGCTTACAGAATGTTTGAGGAACTTCTAAGAAGAATAAGAAACGAAACAATACACAGGCTTTTCCATGCTAAAATTGTTGAAGCAGAAAGAAAAGTTGATTTAAGTAAATTAAGGGAAGTTCGACCTGAACTGGTAAGAACTTTAAGTATTTCAAAAAAAGAAGAGGAAAGTAAAGGTGAAGTAAAAACTTTTTCACCCAGCTTAACTATCAAAAGAGATGTGCCAAAGGTTGGTAGAAATGACCCTTGCCCCTGTGGAAGTGGTAAAAAATATAAGAAGTGTCATGGTAAAACTTGAAAATATATAAAAAAAGATTTATAATAATAAAAAGGAGTGAGGAAAATGAAGGGAAAGGATACAAGAAGTTATCTCTATAAATTAAAAGATCCATACATGGATAAAAATCTATATGTGGACCCTACAATTTGTCCCACATGTGGACTTCTTTATCACAGAAAAAGATGGAACAATAGCACTGAACTGGTGAAGGAATTAAAAGAAAATCATAAGAAAATAGAACAAAAGGAATGCCCTGCCTGCAGAAAAATAAGGGATAAATATCCTCTTGGAGTTGTAGAAATTTACGGTGATTTTGTAAACCAGAAAAATGAAGAAGTTCATTCAAGAATAAAACACATTGCAGCGGAAGAGTTTACTCATAACCCTCTTGAGAGAATAATGAGTGTAAAAAATGAAAATAATAGAATAATTATTGAAACCACAACAGAACATCTTGCAGAAAAAATTGGTAAAAAAATAGCCAAAACTTTTAAAAGAAAAGTTAAAATAATTTTTTCTGATACTGAAAAATTTGTTAGAGTGTTTGTAAGTGATTAAAAAAGAGGAGTAATAAAATCAAAAAGTATATTATAGCAGGTATTGCTTCACTTTTTCCTATTTTTCTTACATTGTATATTTTATATATTATAATCAAATTTGCCGGGACAAATATAGGAAATTTTTTTATAAAAATTGGAATTCTGAAAACAGAGAATTTTTTTATATCAACTATTTCGGGTCTAATTTTTTCCTTTATATTTATTTACTTTGTTGGTTTTTTTGTCACAACTTTAATAGGAAAAAGAATATTTGAATACGGTGAAAATTTATTAGTAAAACTTCCCTTAATAAGAGGCTTTTATTCTGGAGCAAAAAAATTAACTGATGCTATTTTTTCACAGAAAACTGCCTTTAAAAAAGTTATCTTTGTTGAATTTCCAATGGAAGGACATTATGCAATAGGTTTTTTAACCTCTGAAAAAAAATGGGAAATTAAGGGAAAAAAATTCGTAAATATTTTTATACCAACAACCCCGAACCCTACAAGTGGATGGTATTTAATAGTTCCTGAGGACAAAATTTTTTATATAGAACTCTCTGTGGAGGAAGCTTTAAAAGCAATCGTTTCAGCAGGTATAGTTTTACCTGAAAAAAAGGATATATACACCCTTTTTAAAGAATATGTTCAAAATCTTCAAAAGAAATAAAAAGATAAAACCTGCTGAAAAGGAAAACATAGAAGATTTTATAGAAGGAATTAAAAAACTATCTGAAAAAAGAGTTCAGGAAGTTATGATACCAAGGTTAGATATGGTATGTGTAGGTCATGAGGACACCATAAGTGAAGCCTTAAAGATATTTAAAGAATACCCATTTTCAAGGATGCCTGTAATTAAAGAAAAAAAAGATGAAGTAATTGGAATATTGTTTTTTAAAGAAATTCTACTAATAGATCCAGCTGAGTATAACAAAAAGAAAGTTATAGAAGTAATGAAATCTCCCTACTATTTTCCAGAAAACAAAAATGCTCTTGAAGCTTTAAAGGAAATGAGGAATAAAAGGATACACTTCGCTCTTGTTGTTGATGAATTTGGAAATGTTACAGGGCTTATCACCCTTGAAGACCTTGTTGAAGAAATAGTTGGTGAAATAGTTGATGAACTTGACCGTGAAGTAATTATAAAACCTCAAAAAATTAAAGATGGTTATATTATACCAGGAAGAATGCCCATTGATGAACTCTTTCATTTAATTGAAATAGAAAAATATGATGAGGATGAGGTTTTAACAGCTGCAGGTTATATAATTGAAAAAATCAAAAGAATCCCGGAAAAAGGGGAAAAAATAAAAATCGGGAAATATATCTTTGAAATTCTTGATGCCTCAGAATCAAGAATAAATAAAATAAAGATAACAAAAGTTAATTAACTTCTTAAAAGTTAATTTTCATATTATCATAAGCCAGAGTAAAAGGAATGTTATATCTACTTAGAAAATCTGAAATATTTCTAAAACCATATTTTAATAGTTTCATTCCAAAGTGTGTTAAAATTAAATTTTTTGGTTTTGTAATTTCATAAACAAAAGGAATATCCTGTAAGCTTATGTGATATACATCCTCCTTTGGCTCAAGCAAAACACAGTTAACAAGTAAATAATCTAAATTACTGTAAAATTTCAGTATATTCTCATCGGGTCTTGTATCCACAAGGTAACCTAAGGAAAAATTTTCTATAATAAATCCGAAACATTCTACCCCTCTGTGATTGTGCATAAGTGATGTTTTAAATTTCAAGTCCTCAATAGGATATAAATTTTCTGGTTTTGTAATTACAATTTCATTTAAATAATCTCTTAAATATTTAAGTAGAATATTTTCTCTTAAAACTTCTTCAGGAGTATAAAGAGTTCCCCTCTTTTTAAATCCACCTTCTGTCATTCCTTCTATTATTATATTTAGTTCCCCTGTATGGTCTAAATCTTTATGAGTAATCCATATATGAGTTATTTTGTTTGGGTAAATTTTATTTTTCAAAAGACTCTGTAAAGCACCGGGACCAGGATCAACATGGATTAAAAAAGTTTTACCCCTTATAATAAAACCACCACTTGATCTTATCCCCTGAAAAACCACAATTCTACCCCCACCTGAACCAAGTATAATTAATTCATTCAATCCCTTCTACCTCAAACCCTTTTTCAATCAAAATTTTTGTAAAAACACCTCTACCCTCTTTTATTTGTGCATTATTTTTATCTTTATAAAAATGAACATAATTAACACCACAGGAAGGACTTTTTTCCTTTAAAAAAACTTTTTTTATAGCCAAATATTTCAAAATTTTTAAAGCTCTCCTTGCACCTTTAAGAAAATAATGAGTTTTATCATCTCCACTCTCATTTTCTAAAACACTTTCTTCTTTAATAGAACAGGGTTTTCTTGGCAATGAAAGACCTGATAGAATCTCAGGACATATTGGAATTAAAATGTATTTTTTAGATAACTTATCTAAAATTTCCTTATTTTTTCTATCCTTACCATCAAACCTAAATGGATAACCAAAAATACAGGCAGATATTGCTACTTTTTCTTTTTTAATACTCAATTGGGTACCCGTAATCTTTATAAGTCTTATAATAAGGATAATAATAGTAAGTTCCTCTTTTAAAAGGAGAGGGAGTAACTTTATTAACAACAAAACCTAAAATTTTTCCACCCGATCTTTGGAGGGACGAAATTGTATATTCAAGAGTTTCTCTTCTTGTATAATCACACTGTAAAACAATTATAGACCCATCAGTAAAACTTGAAATAACAGCTGCATCTACAAATAAAGTAATAGGGGGTGAATCCACGATAACAATATCAAAATCTTTTTTTAATTCTTCAATTAATTTTTTAAATTTTTCAGAGGATAAAAGTTCTGTCGGATTTGGTGGTATTTTACCAGGTGCAATATAATACAAATCTTCAAGATAGGTATCATAAATTATCTCTTCTTTTTTTGCTTCACCAAGGA
>CBFGJR010000033.1:0-1288 GCA_965649145.1 Caldifarciminota bacterium
TCCTCTGTACTGGATAATCTCCCCTTTCAAGTTGTCTTCCTTCAAAATCTCCCCTTAATCCAAATTCCCAGTAATCAAAGGGAGCATAAGAAAGAGAAAGGGATGATATAAAGTAATGCCTTCTATCATCCTGTGGATTATTGAGAGAATCAACTGCATTATCCCAGTATTTAAAATCCTGAAAAGAATAACCACCAAATAGAGAAAAGGAAAAATCACCCTTTTTATGTGGCATGGGGTAAAACAGTCTGAAAGAACCACTTGGACCAAAGATTGAAGGAGCGGAAATTATAAATAGGAAAATAATATTCATAGTTATCTTATATTATCATGGCCCCAGGGGGATTTGAACCCCCGTCTCCACCTTGAAAGAGTGATGTCCTTGGCCTGGCTAGACGATGGGGCCATTAAAAACTTTAAATTATAACATTTAAAAATGTTAATTTTCAAATTTAAGGTGTTTTCCCCTTTGCTGTTATGTAAAGTTTTCTAAATTGTTCATTATCAACTATTGCTTGATTAATTAAAAAATAAGTTTCAAGATTTTTATTTGTTTCTCTTATTCTGTCCGCGAGCTCCCCTGATAAATTTTTCAAAACTGTTACACCGATCCTCGGGTCCTTCTCTACAATTTTCCAGAAATTCTCCCTATTTAAAATATAAAGAGTTGTATCTTTTATAGCAGTACAGGTGGCACTCCTTGGTGCATCAGAAATAAGCGAAAGTTCTCCAAAAAAGGAACCATCATCAAGTTCAGCAAGAACAAGCACAAGATCGCCCCTCTTTAACCTCACTTCAACTCTACCTCTGTTTATAATAAATAGAGAATTACCCGGAGAACCTTCCTCAAAAATTATCTCACCTTTTTCATAGTTCTTTTCTTCCAGATACTCAACTAATTTTGAAAGTTGAGTATCCTCAAGTCCATGAAATAAACTAACCCTTTTTAATATATCCACCATTTTCTCCTTATTTTTCAATGGGCGATGGAGGATTTGAACCTCCGACCTCCACGTTGTCAACGTGGCGCTCTCACCAACGCTGAGCTAATCGCCCATTAATTCTATTATAAAGGAAAGTAAAAAAAATTTCAATAAAAATCTAATCTTTTACTTTAAAAGTTTTTTTAAAACTTTTGACTTTATCCTTGAACCCTTATTTTCGTGTATTACACCTTTTTTTACAGCCTTATCAACTATACTCTGCAATTCAAGGAATAAAGCTTTTTTATTTTCTTCTTTATCTGTTTTCCTTATTTTTTTTATGAGGTTCTTTATCTTTAATTTAT
>CBFGJR010000033.1:1298-4753 GCA_965649145.1 Caldifarciminota bacterium
CCTTCTTCTTTTTTCATTTTGTCTTTCCCTTTTTAAAACAGAAACAGATTTCTTTCTTGCCATTTAATTTTATTTTGTAAAATCGGAATTGAACCGAGTTTATTTAAGTATTTTTATTATACTAAAATTAAAGCTTAAAATAAAAAAATGCAAATAATCTTATTAATCTTTTCTTTTCAGGTAATTACCTACGGTAATGAAAGATGGAATTTTGCAAGAAATGCAAGAATATCATCACTCGGTGAAGCATCCTCAACTCTTAAAGACCCCGCTTCCTTCTTTTTCAATCCGGCAACATCTCTATTATTAAAAGAAAAAGTAATTCAAGGAACTTTTTCCAGTTATTTTTCTGATATTTTTAAGTTTGGTACTTTTAATTTTTTAACCGGTGACTCAATAAATAAATTTTTTCTCTCTCTTAATTACATATTTTCTGATAGAATCCTTTACACTATTTACAAGGATACAACACCAACACAGGACCCTTTAAATATAGAAAAGAAAGGATTTATAAGTATTAATTCAATTCAAATTTTATCTGGATTCTCAAAAAAAATAAAAAATTTTTATGCAGGAATATCTTTAAAACTAATGAGGGAAAACTTATATGTAGGTAAAGGTTACGGAATGGGAATTGACCTTGGATTCCTTTTTAAAAGAGATTTTAATATTTCTTTCACTTTAAGAAATGTTTTTGGCAACATAAATATCTGGGATTCGGGTAGAAAAGAATTCATATCACCTTCAATTAGAACAGGGATTTCAAAAGAATTTTTAAAAAAAATTTTATTTACCCTTGATTTTGAAACTCTCTTAGAAGAAAAATTTAAAGTAAAAAATTATACGGGAATTGAATTAAAGGGAAAAGAAAATTTCTTTTTAAGAGCTGGCTGGAGAGAAAATATTCCGAGTTTTGGTGCTGGTCTAAGAATAAAAAAATTAAATATTGATTATGCCCTCGGTGGGAATTTTGAATTGTCACTTTTCCATATATTTTCTGCCTCAATTGAGTTTTAATCTAAAGGGTTTTATATTAAGAAAGCTTTTACATTTAATTTCAGTTCTTTTTCCTGTATCAATACTTTTTTTTGATAAAAAAGTTTATTTACCTATCATTAGTTTTTTCCTTGGAGGATTTTTAACAGCAGATTATTTAAGACTTGAAATTAAATCCTTCAGAATATTTTTCAAGAGTATCTTCGGAGAAATGATAAAAAAAGAAGAACAGAATTTCTTCACAGGTGCCACATGGGTGTGTATCTCTGCTTTTTTACTTGCGCTTTTTTTCCCAAAAAAGGTGGCAATTATCTCACTTTTATTTCTTTCCATTTCAGATAATTTTGCAAGCATAGTAGGAAATTTATTTGGTAAAATAAAACTTTTTAAGAATAAAACTCTTGAGGGTTTTCTGGCTTTTCTTATCGTTTCTTTTATAATAACTTTTTTCTTTAAGGAACTTTCTATAAAGGATAAAATTTTAATATCCTTCTTTGCCTCATTTGTGGAGTTATTTTCAGGTAGCCTCGATGACAACTTCACTGTTCCTTTATTAACTGCTACTTTATTATACCTTATCCTTTAATTTAAAATTAAAAACTTAAGGTTCAAATCCTAAAATTTATATTAAAAAAATGAAAACCTTAATACTTTTTACTTTACTTATTGCTTTCAATAAGAAAATTGAGGAGGCTGAAAAATTGTTAAAAGCGGGAAAAACAAAGGAAGCAATAAGTCTATATAAAGAGGGATTAAAAGATTTAAAAGGTATTCAAAAAATAAAAAAGGAAATCGAGCTTTCCGATATTCTTATTAGTGAAGGAAACTATGGAGAAGCTCTCAATTTAATTATGGATTTAGAAAATAAAGTCTCGGAGTTCAGTTTAATTTATCCGGAAATTTTATACAGAAAGGGTATTTTATATGAGAAAATGGAGAATTTAGCAGAAGCACAGAAAATTTATGAAAGAATTGTTTTAAATTATAAAAAATCAAATGTTTATAAAAAAGCGAGTGAGAGAATGGATAATATTTTTGATCTTTTAAGTAAAGATTTTATTGCAACTTTTGGAACTTTAAGCATAACTTACAAAGAATTCAACGAATTTGTTGAAAATATCCCCCCCTATGCAAGACCCTCTCCCTCTGATACTCATGCTGTAAAAAGAACACTTGATAGACTCATTTATTCAAAATTGCTTTACCTTGAAGCCTTAGATGAAAAACTTGATTTAACAGAAGATTTTAAAAAAAATATAGAAAGGGCAAGAGAAAGAATACTCGCAGATCTTTATTTTAGAAAGATAAATGAAAATATAAAAGTTTCTGAAATGGAAATAAAAGAATATTACAGTCAAAACAGGGAAAATTTTAAAATACCTGATAGATGGGATTTAAGGAGAATTGAAGTTAAAACAGAAAATGAGGCAAAGGAAATTCTCAAAAAAATCAAAAGTGGGGAAAAATTTGAGGAACTTGCAGAAAATTTTTCTTTGGCACCGGATGCAAAAAGTGGCGGTTTAATAACTAATTTCACAGAAAAAAGTTATCCTGAAGAATTTTTAAAACCATTAAAAAGTATGAAAGAGGGAGACATAAAGGGTCCTATAAAATTAAGAAATGGAAACTTTGCTATAATAAAAATGGAAAAATTTAAAAGAGGCGGATATAGAAAAATGGATGAAGTAAGGATGCAGATTGAAAATATATTAAAAAATGAGAAAATTAATAAATTCTGGTCAAAATGGAAAGAGGATATGTATAAAAAATATAATGTAAAAATTTATTTAAAAAATGAGTAAGGAAGTAGAAATTTTACTTAAAGGTATAGAAGAAATTGTTACAAGGGAAGAACTGGAAGAAAAAATAAATAAGAAAAAGGTTTTGACTGTTAAATACGGAGCAGACCCTTCTAAACCTGACCTTCATTTAGGGCACTATATATGCCTTAGAAAATTAAAAGAATTTCAGGATATGGGACACAGGGTAGTATTTATAATCGGCGATTTCACAGCAATGATAGGTGACCCTTCTGGAAGAGATAAAACAAGACCTATACTTACAAAAGAAGAAGTTAGTGAAAATTCAAAAACATACTTTAAACAGGTTTTTAAAATTCTTAATAAAGAAAAAACAGAAGTAAGGTATAACAGCGAATGGCTTTCTAAACTAACTCCAGAGGATATAATAAAACTTTCTGCAAAAGCCACGGTAGCAAAATTACTTGATAGAGATGATTTTTCTGAAAGATATAAAAAGGGAATACCTATATCCCTCCATGAATTTCTATATCCCATTTTTCAGACCTATGATTCAATTTATATCAAAGCAGATGTGGAAATAGGTGGAAGGGATCAGCATTTCAATTTTGCTTTAACAAGAGAAATTATGAGACAGATGGATTTAGATCCCCAGGTTTTTATAACGCTTCCCCTGTTAGAAGGAACTGATGGAAAACT
>CBFGJR010000034.1:0-4741 GCA_965649145.1 Caldifarciminota bacterium
TAATCAAGATAGGCGGAGCCTTGTTTTTTTAATTAGAAAATGAAAAAATTAATATTTTTATTTTTAACAGGGATTATTTTTGGAGAGGAAGTTTATAAAATTGAGCCAGGTGATCTTCTTGAGATAATTGTCTTTGGAGAGGAAGAACTTTCAAGAACTGTAATGGTTATGTATAACGGATACATCTCCTTCCCTTTGATAGGTGAAGTAAAACTTGCAGGACTTACACTTAAAGAAGCGCAGGATTCAGTTTCAGAGAGATTGAAAACATATTTTACCCATCCAGTTGTTTCAATAATACTTAAAAGTCCAACATCACCACATGTTTCGGTTTTTGGAGAAGTATTAAAACCCGGTGCAGTTCCTTATCAGAGAGGTTTAAGAATAACCGATTATATTGCGCTTGCTGGTGGTCCAACCCCTGATGCAAATTTAAAAAAAGTTAGGGTTATGAAATTCATTGAAGAAAAACCTGTTTCAATAAAAATAAATGTTGAGGAGATAATAAAAAAAGGTAAGAATGAAAAAAATTTTGAACTGAAATCAGGGGAATGGATTTATATCCCGAAAAAATTTAAAATAAACTGGGGAATAGTGTTGAATACGCTTGCACTAACAGTATCAGTTTTAAACCTCTATATAACCCTTGAAAGATTAAAATGAGGATTATAATAGGTGGTTCAAGTTCAGGACTATATGCAGGCATCCTTCTTGCAAAAAACAAACTGGAAAGTTTTTTATTTGAAAAAAATGGCGGAGAAATAGAAAAAAGAGCCCTTATAATAACCCCTGAAGTTTTAAAATTTATAAAGATTCCAGAAGAAATAGTTTTGAACAGAATAAGAAAATTCCAGATAATATCAAAGAATCAAAGAGTGAAATTTGAAATAAAGAAACCAGATATCGTTATTGAAAGAAATAATCTTATAAAATATCTTGAAAATATCGCATTAAAAGAAGGTGTTAAAATCATAAAAGAAAGAGAATTTAAAGAGATATTCAAAGATAAAGAAAGATGGTTTGCAGAATTTAAAATAAAAGGGACTGATAAAAAAGAACATTATAAATTTGAAAAAATTATTGGAGCAAATGGAACAAATAGTAAGATACTAAAAATTATGAAGAAAGAGATAAAGCCAGTATATATCCTTCAAGCAAAAATTGTCCTGCCCTTTACCTATAAGAAAGATACGGTTTATATATGGTTTGACAAAAGATATACAGATTTCTTTATATGGCTGATTCCTTTATCACAAACAACAGGTGTATGTGGCATCTCTTCTGATAAAGAAAACATTAAAGAGAATCTTGATAAATTTTTAAAAGAGAACAATTTTGAAATAATAGAATATGAAGGAGGTGTAGTTCCTTTTTATGAGCCATCCTTTTATCCGGAGATAAAACTTGATGGAGCATCAATATATCTTACTGGTGATGCAGGGATGCAGGTGAAAATGACAACAGTGGGAGGAACACTAACAGGGTTATGGGGTGCTTTCTGTGTATCAGAATCAATATCAAAGAATTTACCATTTAAAAAAGTTTATAAAAATCTAAAAAGGGAACTTGATATCCATTTTTATATAAGAAAAGTTCTATCAGAAATGGATGAATATGAATACGATAGATTTCTTATAAGAGTATCAAAAAATTTAAAACAATACTTTTATTTAATCTCAAGGGATAAATTGAGAAAGTTTTTCTTTAAAATCCTTTTAAGAGAGCCCTACCCTTTTTATTTAGGAGTGAGAAAGTTATGGAAGAAAAAGAATTAAATTTAAGAGATATAATAAACATATTTTTAAGAAGGAAAAATACATTTTTCTTTTTTTCAATACCAGTTTTTATCCTGATAATAATTTTCCAATATCTAAAACCATATAAACCAATCTATGTTGCCACATTTGATATAGGTATTTCACAGGAGAAAATTGAAGGTTTCTTTGGAGCGCCCTATGAAGCACCAACAACCCAGATAGGAACTATAACACAAAGGGTTATATCAAATCTTCTTTCAGTAAAACTTGCAGAAAAGATTGTTGACACCCTTTCTCTTTATGCCTTCATAGAGAATGGAAATAAAGATTTAAAAATAAAAACAGAGATTAAAGAAAATTTTAATAATCCCTTAGGTCCATTTGAACTGAAAATAGAAGATGAAAAAGTTTTTCTATTCCATCAGAATAAAAAGATCTTTCAAGGAAACATAGAAGATTACATAGATATCGGCTATTTAAAATTCAAAGTTTTACCTTTAAAAAAATTAAATAAAAAGAGATATAAACTCATATTCTATCCAAAAGATAAAGTTGCGGTTTCTTTAAGAAATTCAATCTCTATAAAGGTTCTTGAAGCAGATAGAATAGAGAAAAGTGGAAAAAGTGGTGTGCCGTTTTCAGGTGAGGAAGGCGTTAGAAAAGTTGTAACAGCAAAAACAATCTTTCCCGGTTTAAACCTTATCGGTGTATTAAGAATAGATGTTTACTGGACAGACTCTGATATTGCGCTTGAAATTGCAAAAATCCTATCAGAACTTATAATAGAGGAAGATGTAAAAGAAAAATCAAAAACATTTATAAAATCAAGAGAATTTATAGAATCACAACTTTCCTTTTATAAGCAAAACCTTAAAGAACTTGAAGAGAAAATAAGAAAATTTAAAGAAATTAAAAAGATTGCAGATTTAAAAATATCAACCCAGAACTTGGTTTCACAGATCTCGCAGATTGAATCAAGAAAAAACCAACTTGAGATAGAGGAAAAAATATTAAAAGATTTAAATGAATACCTTGCAAAAAAAGAGGAAGGTAAAACCCCTGCTTTCGCAATAACCCTTCTATCAAATCCTGTCTTGCAAAATCTCTATACCCAGCTTTTAAATTTAGAGGGTGAATTCAAAGGACTTTTAAAAGAATATTCAGCAAATCATCCAAAAGTCCTTGAAATAAAATCAAAGATTGAAGGACTAAAAGAGCAGATAAGAGAGGAAACTTTAAAAAGAATTTCATCAATAAAAACAGAGATACAGAGTGTATCAAACCAGGTACTTTTACTTCAGAAAGAACTTGATAACATACCAAAAGATGAGATAGAACTTGCAAGGATTGAAAGGGATAAGGAGACAGCAGAAAAACTGTATACATTCTTTGCAGAAAAACTTGAAGAAACAAAAATTAAAGAGGCAGGTGTAACAAGCGATTTAAAAATAATAAATCCTCCTGCATCAGGAGGGCAGGTAAATGCAAAAAAACCAGTTTTAAATCTTATCCTTGCATTGATAATAACTATTTTAACAGGTGGATTTGCTGTATTCATATCAGAATATATTGATAACACAATAAAAGATCCTGAAATTTTAAAAGAAAGAATTAATTTACCAGTTTTTGGCTCAATACCAATTGTGGATAGAGAAAAAGAAAATAAGATAAAGAGGATTTTTCAAAAAGAAAAAAATTTAGATGAATTAAAGATAGTTTCCCCCGATACTTCTTCATCGGATTTTGAAGAATTCAGAAAACTCACAATAAACATTGAATTTGCCCATCCAGAGAAAAAATACAAAGTGATATACATAACATCACCAAGTCCTGAAGAAGGGAAAAGTTTTGTTGCATTAAATATTGCATCTACCTTTGCTCAGGTTGGGAAAAAAGTTATAATTCTTGATACTGATTTCAAAAAGAAAAAAGGGCATCTAACCGATATAATAAAATTTGAAAAAGAAATAGGTTTATTCAATATTTTAAAGAATGAGATAGATTTAAAATCAGCCCTTATTCCTTTTGAGTTAACTTCAACAAACCTGCTTACCCTCCTTCCGGTTGGTGAAATCCCTCCAAATCCATTTATTTTCTTTCAGTCAGAAAAGATGAAAGAATTAATAGAAAAACTTAAAAAAGAATACGATTATGTAATAATAGATGGTGTCCCTGTTCTCCTTTTTGCAGATGCTTCATATCTCGCAAAATATTCAGATGGAGTACTTATTGTGATAAGATATGGAAAGACAAACTATAAAGAACTTGAAAATGCAAAGGATACACTTTTCCTTTCAGGTTCAGAAATAATAGGTGTTGTTATAAATGCAATCCCTAAAAAACAGGGCAATTATTATTACTATTATTATAAATACTACAAATATTACAAAAAAAGATAATTAGATATGAAAAGAGCATTAGTTTGTGGTGCAGGCGGATTTATTGGCCATCATCTTGTTAAAAAACTCAAAAAAGAAGGATACTGGGTAAGAGGAGTTGACTTAAAATATCCTGAATTTTCTTCTACGCAGGCAGATGAATTTTTTATCCTTGATCTAAGGGACCCTCAAAACTGTAAAAAAGCCCTGCTGCTTTCTGATGGCAAATTTGACGAGGTCTATCAACTCGCAGCAGATATGGGAGGAATGGGATTTATTTCCTGGGCTGAATGCGAGGTCCTCACAAACAATGTTCTTATAAATATCAATATGACAAAAACATCAGCTGAAATGGGAATTCCAAGATATTTCTTCTCTTCGTCTGTTTGTGTTTACAGGGATATGAAACCTGGCGAGCCCGCTCTAAAAGAAGAAAATGCCTATCCAGCCTTTCCCGATAATGAATATGGTTGGGAAAAACTTTATTCAGAAAGGGTTGCTCTTGCCTATGGAAGAAGATATGGAATGGAAATAAGAATTGGCAGGTTTCAGAACTGTTTTGGACCAGAAGGGGCATGGCGAGGAGGAAGGGAGAAAGCACCTGCC
>CBFGJR010000035.1:0-4712 GCA_965649145.1 Caldifarciminota bacterium
ATCTATCAACTTTAAAGATTCTCCATAATATCTACCTGTCTTAGGGCACTTTACTACTAGCCCAATTTTTTCTAACTTCTTAATATAATCCTTTGAAAATTTATATTTTTTTTCTAACTCAGAAAGGTCAATTCTTTCAAAAGTCAAATCTGAATACTTTACTATCTCTTCAAAAAGTAAAAGCAAAGATTTATCCTTCTTAACGCGTGAAATAAAAGACTTAACCTCAGGAAGACTCATTCTATATTTTTCTCTCATCTCCAAAATTAGACGAAGCAATTTTACACTCTCTGAACAGTATAATCTGTGCCCACCTTTTGTTCTTTTTGACACAATCAATCCCTCTTTTTCATAAAACCTTAACCTGCTACTTGTAACATTATCAAAGTGCTTTTTCAAATATTCTATTACCTCACCAATTGTCATTAAATTATCTTTTAATTTTAAATCTGAATTTAAATTCATATTTTATTATAATTTTTAAGAACTAAAATTTCAAGTTTAATTTAAATTTAATTTATTTAAAAATGGAAGGGAAAATTATAACTATTCTCTCAATAAAGAGGCCTGAAATTATTAAAAGAGAAAGGATACTTACAAACTTTTTATTTAACTTTGTGCTCTTTGGTGCAAGAAGGGGGAAAGGGATTAAAAAGGAAAATAGAATTATAAAAATAGATAGGCAATTGAAAGGAAACCCTGAAATTCTCTCAATTAAAAAATGAGTCTCCTCAGGTAAATTACCATACCATATTACAAGGAATTGTGCAAAAAATAAACCAGCCCAAAGAAGAGAAAATCCAAATATCATTGATGAGTTTTTATAAAGAATTTCTATATCTTCTTTCTTAATTAAATAAAAATGATTTATACAGAGTGAAATAAAAATGGATTCTATAAAAAAGTAACCTCCGTAAAGAGTGGAATAAAAGGGATACTCAAGGGATAAAATTAAATCAAAGGCAAAAAGGGATTGACTTATAACAAAACTTAAAAGATATAAATGTGCATTCTGTCCCCTTATTTTTTCTTTAAAGAATTTAGCAAATTGATAGGAAATCAATAAAAGTAAAAAATTCCTGAAAATAAAGAAATAGGAATTAAACCAGAAACCTTCCCTTCTTGTCCAGGGATAATACTTTATAAAAGGTATAAATAAAAAGATAATAAAAGGTAGTAAGAGTAAAAATTTTGTGACTTTTAAATGTTCTTCTTTCAGTTTGGAGAGCCACTCTCCCCTTGAAAGAAATGCTATAGCCTGAAGTGCCACAAGACCATAAAGAATCTGTATAAGAAAAGAATAAATAAGCAAGGTGAAAAAAAATAGAATTTTCATTTTTCCTCTATTTCAATTATATATTCATTTTTAAATTCTTCACCCTTTATAATATCCTGAAAATTTATTTTCTTTAGAATTAGAAAACCTATAAAGGAAAAAACAGCACCAAAAAGTATTATAAGTTCATAGTAAATTATTATAAAAGCAGGAATTGAAAGGGGTTTTTTACCACCTAAAATTTCACTCCATTCAAGGGATGAAATTGTGGTTAGAAAAATACCCATAAAAAAACCGATAATTGAACCTATCAAGGTAAAATATTTTATCCTTCCCTTGTCCCCATCATGAAAAAACTTTACTGGATGGGGAGTAAAAGTTTTAATTCTTGACCTTCTTATTCCTCTTTCAATTAATTCCCTATATTTCTCTAAAAATTCCCTTTCATTATCAAATATGTACCTCATCTTCCTCCTCCTTTATTTCTGTTATGGAAATAAAGGGAAAAATTTTTATAAAAATTAAATATAGAGTAAAAAATAAACCAAAACTACCTATAGTGAACCCTATTTCAATTAAACTGGGTGCATAAGAACCCCATGCATAGGGATTATAATCTCTTGATAAAGATGAAGACACAATAACAAATCTCTCATACCACATACCTATATTAACAAATATTGATAAAACAAAAAGATAAATTATATTCCTCCTTAACTTAGACACAAAAAGAGTAAGGGGCATTACAGAATTACATAAAATCATAATCCAGAAGTAAATCTTTGTATCCCCCATTGCCCTGAATCTGAAAAGTTCTTTTTCAAAAGGATTCTCACCATAAAAAGCCAGGTAAAATTCTACTATATAAGAATAGGTGATTATAAGTGAAGTAAATAAAAGAATCTTTGAAAGGTCATCAAAGTGCTTCTCTTTTATATAATTTTCAAGTTTTAAAATCTTTCTCAAAGGAACTGTCAGAGTTATTACCATTGCTGTACCTGAAAAAATTGCTCCTGCTACAAAATAGGGAGCAAAAATTGTTGTATGCCACCCGGGTAAAATGCTCATAGCAAAATCCCAGGAAACAACTGAATGAACAGAAACAACAAGAGGTGTTGCAAAAGCAGCAAGGTACAAATAAAGTTGATTATAATTATTCCATTCTCTTTCCGTTCCTCTGAAACTAAGGGATAAAATTTTATAAAAAATGTTCCTCACTTTATCCTTATAATATCTTACAGCAATTGCAAGATCAGGTATCATTCCCACATAGAAGAAGATTAAACTAACAGTTAAATATGTACTTACAGCAAAAACATCCCATATAAGAGGTGATTTAAAATTAACCCATAGATGCCTCTGATTGGGATAGGGTAAAAGCCAAAAAAATTTCCAGGGCCTTCCGAGATGTATTATGGGAAATAAACCCGCTACCATTATTGCAAAAACTGTCATTGCCTCTGCTGAACGATTGAATCTTGAACGGAACTTTGCTCTCAAAAGATAAAGAACCGCTGATATAAGTGTTCCAGAATGTGCAATTCCCACCCAGAAAACAAAATTTGTAATATAAACCTTCCAGCCAACAGGAATTGTCTTCCCTGAAACTCCTATACCCTTTATAATCTGATAAATCCAGCTTAAAGCACCTGTTAGAAGCATAAGAAGGGAAATTGCCAAACATAAAATATAAAACTTATCCAGTTTCCATAGAATTGAAAGAATATCCCTCTCTATCTTTTCAAATTTCTCCTTCATGGTTTTTTATGTAATAAACTGAGGGCTCAACCCCGAGCTCTTCAAAAATTCTAAAAAATTTACCTCTTGTTTTATTATATACCATAGAGTTTTTATCCTTTATATTACCAAAAATTATAGCCTTTGTTGGACAGGTCTGCATACAGGCTGGAACTACCTCACCATCCTTTATATAAGATTTTTTATCCCTGGCATTCTCCTTTGCCCTCCTTATCCTCTGTATACAAAAACTACATTTTTCCATCACCCCTTTTGGTCTTACAGAAACCTCAGGATTTAATCTAAGCCTTCTTTCCTCTGTAAAATACAAAACAGGCGCAGTTTTCTCAGAAAAATCAAACCAGTTAAACCTCCTTACCTTGTAAGGACAGTTATTAGAACAGTATCTCGTACCCACACACCTGTTATAAATCTGAACATTCAAACCCTCTGAGTTATGATAAGTGGCAGAAACCGGACAGACAGGCTCACAGGGAGCATAATCACAGTGCTGACATAACATAGGAATAAACTCATATTTATCATTCTTTATGTAAGGCTCTATCCTTATCCAGGACATCTCCCTTCCCTTAATATGCTCTTCGTAACCTGTGCAGGGAATATTATTCTCCACATAACAGGCTGCAACACAGGCAGAACAACCTGTACACTTTTCAAGGTCTATAACCATTGCCCACCTGTATTGAGGATGCTCGTGCTCTCCATATAAACTTTTTTTATGTTCTGTCTTCTTTTTAATAACCTCCTTATCTTCTCCATCATATTTAAAAATTCTTCCATAATCCAAAAATGAACCCGAAAGGAGAGGTAATTTAAGCCTATTTCCTGTTTTTTCTACAGTATCTAAATTAAAATAAATTACAAAATCCTTTGAACCATCTTTTACTTTAAAAGGACCCTTATAAAATCCTGTATCAAGAACAAAAACATCCCCCCTTAAAAATTCTGTTATAAAAACCGGTAATTTAAGGTCCTTACCTTCAAATTTTAAGGATACTTCATCACCTGTTTTAAGATTTCTTTTATTTGCAAAATCGCGGGAAACATATAAAAATTCTTTATGGGAAATCGTGCTCAGTGGATCAGGAATTTCCTTCAAAAGAGTTATTGAAGAGGATCTACCATCATAAAATCTTAAAGAGGGAACAACAATCAATATATTTTCAGAAAAAGAATCTTTTATTTTAAAGTTTTTAATTTCTCTCAATACTTTCTCTTCTTTAAACTCTAATTTTAAATTTTTATATGAAATAATAAAACCTTTTTCCTTAAGTTCTTCTTTTTTCTCACCGAGATATAAGGACAATTCACTTTCTATAAAACTTTCAAAATTTTCATACTCCACCTTATTATCATTTTTCATTATATCAAATATTATTTCCCCGAAGGATTTTGTATCAAAAATTTTTTCCATTAACCTATTTTGAATAACAGTTATGTTTTTAAAGGGTTCTACAAAACCACCTGTTTCAGGGAATGTTGATAAAGGTAAAATTATATCAAATTTATCAAAGTTTTCAAGATGTGTATCTGTAAACAAAACTTTAATTTTAAAACTACTTAAAAATCTATCAAGAATATTTCTATCTAAAAACCTGAAAATATCAAAATTATTTAAAAATAGAACATTGTTTTCATAAGAGGCTGCAAGTTCAATTTCCCTCTCCACCTCATCGGA
>CBFGJR010000036.1:0-4664 GCA_965649145.1 Caldifarciminota bacterium
CTTTACTTATGAAATTTCTGAGTATATCAGGAATAGGACCTCAACTACAAAATTGTATAAAATGTAAAAGGAATTTAGAGGATGGCTTTTTTCTTACAAGCGAGGGAGGAATGTTCTGTTTTAATTGTTCAAAGGAATTTGAGAAGAAAATATACATTGATAAGAAAAATTTATCTCTTTTAAAATTTTTATTAAAGGAAAAATTGGAAAAATGTAAAAATCTTAAAATTGTTAATTATGAATTAATTTTGAGTATTATAAAAGATTTTTACCTTTTTTATCTCGGGGAGGATTTTTTAAAAAATTTATCCAGAACAATAAAAGAACTTTAAGGACCCATTATCTGCTTCATCTTCTGCCTTATAACATCAAGTCTCTTCTTAAGCTCCTCCTGTTCTGTTTTTTCCTTTATAAGCCTTGCCCTCACTTCTTCTTCCTCCCTCTTTAATTTTTCAATTTCTTCCTCAAGAACTGATTTTTTTTCTTCGAGTTCTTTAAGAATTTTACCTACATCAGTTTCTTCAATCTCTTTCTTTTTCTCAGCCAATTTTTCTTCCAGAGAACTTATTTCCATCTGCAGTTCCTTTTTCTTTTCTTCAAGCTTTGCTATTGATATCTTAGTTTCCTCTTCTGACCTCTTTAAATTCTCAAAGGTTAGATATTTTCTTTCCCTTGCCTCATAGTTTTTTATCTTTCTGTCAATAGGTGAAAAAATCAAAATTTGGGAAAGTAGAAAAATAACTATAACAGAAATAATAAATATTCCAAGTAAAATTAAGGGAGAATCTGTACTTCCCTGAATCGGAAATATATCCTTTATAATCAAATAACTTAAACCGACAATAAGATTACCCACTATTTTTTCAGTGTTTCCTGCTTCAAGTTTTACAGGAATTCTTAAATAAATTAAGTTTGAAATTTGATTTATATCAAGAACTACATCCTTCCCAAGGTTAACCTCCTGACCTAAAACATCTCTTATATTTTTATTCTCATCTCCTGGTTTTGAGGATACAAGGAAATTCCCGTTAAGATCAGTTACAGCCACATATTCAAATCCGGGGACCTTTCTTAATTCAGAAACAATTTTACCAATTGTTTCTTTCTCTTCAAGAAGTATAGGGTCAACAAGATTTCTTGCGAAAACTGAAAAAACTTCGCCATAATTCTTTTCCAAGAAAAATTCAAGATTTTTTGTATCAAATTTACTTTTACTTTTATAAAAATTTAAGAAAATAAAAAGAGGAATCCCTGTAATTATAAATAAGATAAATAAAATTAATTTAAATTTCCCCATATTAATATTTTATGGAAAATAAATAAGTTTGTCAAGTAAAATTTTCTTATGAAAATATTTATGTATTGTGGAGCAATTCCTGAAACTCTTTTTGAGATTGAAATAAAAAAATAATGTCAAAAATAAAAATTAAAGGAGGTTTTCTGAAAGGTAAAAATATATATGTTCCAGATTTCATAAGACCTACTCAGGATAAAGTTAAAAAGGGAATATTTGATATACTTGGAGATAAAGTTAGAAACTCAATTTTTCTTGACCTTTTTGCAGGCTCGGGAAATATAGGTATTGAAGCAATTTCTCGTGGTGCTAAATTCTGTTACTTTGTTGAAAAATCTCATAAATGTATTGAAATTATAGAAAAAAACATAAGTGAATTAAAAATTGAGAAAAAAACTAAAATAATAAAAATTGATGCTGAGATATTTGTAAAAAAAAGCAAAGAAAAATTTGATATAATTTTTGCTGATCCACCTTATAACTATAGAATCAAAAGAGAGTTCATTATCAGTGCCCTTAACATTTTAAATGAAGGGATATTTATATTTGAAATCAGTAAAAGAAAAAGTTTAAATGAAATAAAGGATTTAATTAAAAGGGAGGTTATTTATGGTGAAACAAAAATTCTCTTCTTTGGCAATTTATCCTGGTAGTTTTGATCCACTTACCTTAGGTCATGTAGACCTTGTAAAAAGGGCTTTATATATTTTTGACAAATTAATAATAGCAGTTGGAACACCTTCCTATAAAAAATTACTTCTTGACTCGGAAGAAAGAATTGAACTTATAAAAAAAGTTTTTAATAAAGAAAAAAGAGTTTGTGTGGAAAAACTTGAGGGACTCCTCGTTGATTTTGCCAGAAAAAAGAAGGCAAAAGTGATAATAAGGGGGTTAAGAGCAGTATCAGATTTTGAATATGAATTTCAAATGGCATGGATGAACAGAAAATTGAATCCTGATATTGAAATTATTTTTATGATGCCCTCTGAAAAGTATGCATATTTATCATCAACAATGGTAAGAGAAATTGCTCTTCTTAAAGGTGAACTAAAAGGTCTTGTTCCAAAAGCTATCGAAGATTACATAAAGAAAAAAATTTATAAATGAAAAAGGAACACTTTGTTGATTATGTGAAAATAAAGGTAAAAGCAGGGGATGGGGGAGACGGATGTATCAGTTTTAGAAGAGAAAAATATGTTCCAAAAGGTGGACCTGATGGTGGTGACGGTGGCGACGGTGGCAATGTTTACATTGAAGGTGATGAAAATTTAATGACCTTGCTTGATTATAAATACAAAAGGTTTTATAAGGCAGAAGATGGTGAAAATGGTAAAGGGAAAAAAATGCACGGGAGAAAAGGTGAAGATATAATTCTTAAAGTTCCACTCGGAACAATTGTTATAGATGCAAAGAAAAATAAAGTAATAGGTGAGGTAATTAAAGATAAAGAAAGAATTCTTTTAGCAAAAGGAGGAAAAGGGGGGAGGGGAAATGTACATTATGCAACCCCAACAAACAGGGCCCCAAGAATCTGTGAAAAAGGTAAAAAAGGAGAAGAAAAAGAAATAATTTTAGAACTCAAAATGTTATCGGATGTATCAATAATAGGGCTTCCAAACAGTGGAAAAACAACTCTTTTGAATAGATTAACAGGAACAGACGCAAAAACTGCACCCTATCCTTTCACAACATTAACACCCAATATAGGTGTACAGAGAAACCATAAATTCAGAAGATACATAATCTGTGATGTTCCTGGTATAATTGAGGGAGCAAGTAAGGGAAAGGGACTTGGTTTAAAGTTTTTAAGACACATTGAAAGGTCAAAAATTATGGTATTTCTTATTGATGGAACAGCAGAAGACCCACTGAAAGATTACAATATTCTCTTAAAAGAACTTGAAAACTATAATCCTTTGCTTTTGAAAAAAAATAAAATACTTGTTTTAAATAAAAAAGACCTTGAGAATTTTAAAAACCCATTTGAGGAAGAGGTTTTTGAAATTTCTGCTTTAACTTTCGAAGGAGTTCAAAAATTAAAAGAAAAACTGGAGGAAATACTCATAAATGAATGAAGTTCTTAAAATCTTAGATGAAATAAATAAACTTGAAGAAAAAAGGGAACCGGAAAAAATTTTTGAATATTTATCACATCCAAGTTTCCTTGTAAGGGAAAAAGCTGCAATAGCAATTGCAAAAACTGGTAAACATTTAAGGGAAAGGGTGCGTGAGTTACTTTTGAAAGGATACTGGTTTGAAAAAGGAGCCTGTCTAATAATACTTGGGGAATGGGCAAACGAAAATGATATGAATATATTTATAAATTTTCTAAATGATAAAAATACCTACATAATGGAAAAGGCGGGAATTTACCTTTATAAAATACTCAAAAAACTACCTTCTCTTCCCCAGAATTTTGATCCAAATATCCTGAAAAAACTACACCAAATCTTTCTTTCTATTCAAAAAACAGAATATGCCGAAGATTTAAAGAAAAATTTTAAAGAATTCTTTTAATTAATGGAAAAAGAAAAAATTATAGCCATTTCTTTAAAGGAAAAAAATATTAACCCCGAGAAAGTTTTAAAAGGGAATTTTAAAATTGAGGAAGAATTTTTAAAAAAAGCAAAAGAAATAATAAAAGATTGTGAAAATTCAGGTATAAAAATATTAACAATATTTGACCCGGATTATCCTGAAGAATTAAAAACAAGTCCCCTTCCACCACCTGTCATTTATGTGAAAGGTAAAATTAACACCTTTAAAAAAAGGAAAATAGGAATAATAGGAACAAGAAAACCAACAAAATACGGTAGAGAGGTAGCACTTGAATTTTCTAAAAGGTTATCAGAAAAAGGCGTCGTGATAGTAAGTGGAGGAGCAAGGGGAATTGATACAATAGTCCACCTCGGTGCAATTGAAGGAGGTGGAGAAACCATATGTGTTTTTGGCTCAGGTCTTAATATTCACTATCCACCTGAAAACATAAAAATTTTCAAAAAAATAGAAAAAAAGGGAATCTTAATTTCAGAATATCCTCCCAATACAAAACCTTTTGCCTATAATTTTCCGATGCGAAATAGAATAATAGCCGCCTTATCTGAAGCATTACTCGTTGTTGAAGCTGGAGAAAAATCCGGAACCTTTATAACAGTAAAATGGGCACTTGACATGGGAAAAGATATATTTGCGATACCAGGAGAAATTTATTCACCTAAAAGCAGAGGTCCAAACTTCCTCATAAAACAGGGAGCAATTCTTGTAACTGACCCTTCTGAAATTCTTGAGTATATGGGGATTGAAGAAAAATCAAAAAGGGAAGAAATAAAACTTGAATGTAAAGAAAAAGAAATTTTTAATTTTCTTAAAG
>CBFGJR010000037.1:0-4631 GCA_965649145.1 Caldifarciminota bacterium
ATTATTTGAAAGATAAAAAAACAAAAAAATTAAAGAAGATTTTTTCTTATAAAAAGGGAAAGATAAAAAAAGTTTTTGAGGAAAAAGGGGAAAATTATTTTTTTTATAAATTTGATTTCTATAAGAATAAAGAAGAAAAAGGTATATTACTGGATAAAAGGGGGAAAATTATTCTTTTGAGTAAAGATAAGGAGAAAGAGATATCGGAAGGTATATTTCCGGTTTTTTTTAATTCTTATATTTTTTTTCTCCGCGGTAAAGAAGAGGGAAAAGTAAATTCTTTATTTAAAATAAAGGAAGGGGAAGAAAAAAAAATTGTTTATGATAGAGAGACTATCCTTGAAATGGATAAGACAAATAATTTCTTATTTTTTCTAACAGATAGTGATGATGACCTTCTACCTGAAAAGGTTTATATTATTGATTCTTTACTTAACTTACATCTTCTTTTTGAGTCAGAAAATCACATAATAATAAAACCCTCGTTTTTTTTAAAACAGGACACACTCCTTGCCTTATTAAGTTTATCGGAAGAATTTATACCTGAAAAAATTCTATTGCTAAAAATTCATAATAATAAAATTATTGGTCAAAAGGAAATAATTAAAAGAAAAGGAATTGAATCTAAATGGTTAAATTATCCCTATATTGTCCTTCTCCAAAAAAAAGAAGATTATTCCCTTTTTGAACTTATCTCAATAAAATAACTTTCCTGGTTTTATTTTTATCCTTAATAAAAAGGATTTTATTAATCTTAAGTGGTTCTGATTTCCTGCCACTTATATCAAAAAATTCTGGATTTTTTACAAACTTTCCCATGTCTTTAATATCTTTTATAAAAGTTGGAACAATATGATTTGAATGACTAACAGGGTCTTCATTTACATTTTGAGCCCATTTTAAACCAGTTGAGATCTTATAGAGTTTGTATCCACCAATATTAACATAGGCATTTATATATTCACCGGTTTGTCTCCTTTCAACACATATTCCTCTTACTTCATCCTCAAATGTTCTATTACCAAGAATACCAGATTTTGTAAAGAGATTTATTTTATTTGAACCTGATCCAGCGGAAATAAAAATTGTGTCATTTACGGCTTCAAGTGCACCTGCTATAAAATAAAGGGGTTGTGTTAAAGTAATTGAATCAATCTTAGGATTTGTTTCATTTATTAGATTAAGTTTATAAATTCTATATTTTGAGGGGAAAATAGCCCTGTGAACATAGCATAAATTTGGACCCTGAGCGTTGGAAAGGGCAAAAATCCTCAAACCTACACCTTTTCCTGAAAGGTTAAAACTATCAATTAAATTAAAGTTTGATGAATAGTGAGCTATATAACACCACTGAATATTAGTTCCACTTATACCTATTTGACTTGTATAAAATGTTCCTGTTTCAATATCATAATATATCCCAAAAGGATTATCCTGAGTTGTACCCTGAGAGAAATCTGCTAATCCATATTTTGAAAGTATATTTCCGTTTTCATTAATTGCAAAAACAGTATCTTTTGATAAATGAACAATATAAATCTCATTAGAAAGGGTTTTAAATGTGAGATCCTGAAAACTTGAATCTGTCCTGGGAAGAGATATCTCTTTTATTATTGCACCAAAAAAGGGTTTTGTTGTTGAATAGGTTTTAACTGTGTCGTTTGATGGGTCAGGGTCTCCTGAAAGTTGTGTCCAAGCCAAAATGCGATATGTTGTTTGAGGAGAACCTGTGAAACTCCTCAATTGAACAGTATCCCTTCTTAAAGGTCCTATACTAACAAAAGAACTATCCCTATAAACCCTTGCGTTAGTTGAACTATCCCTTATTTCAGCCTTAACATAAAAATTCTGAGAACTATTTGAGAAATTTTCATACTCTATTATTAGAGGTGTAGGTGTATTTGCTTCAAAATATTCAAGTGGTGATAGAATTTTTCTTGCTCCTACATCACCTGAAAGTTTGCTTTCTACTCTTATAAAATCGACCATAAAAAATCCAGTATCTTGTGCTGGTTTTGAGTACACAAAACCTATCTTAATACTGTCAGAACTTACATAACTCTGAAGGCTTATAGAATCTATCTGATTTTCAAAAACAGGATTTCCATCACCTCCGTATGTTTTTAATACAGCCCAGGGTCCCCATATTCCTCCTGAAAAGGGTCTTATTATAACTTCACCTTTTGATACTATTATTGTATCTTTCATAAAAGAAACATTACAGTAGAGTTTAAGACTCTGTGTGCCTGAGGGAATGTCAATAGAAGGTGTTATAAGACTATCCTGATATAGAACATGGTTTGTATCACACACTACATAATAGGAACCTTCTTGCGGAGGTTCTACAGGAAAATATTCCCCGTATTGTGCAATCCTCCATGAATAAGTTAAATTTCCTCCATTTCCAATATGCCATCCAATAGGTATTACTCCACCTTCAAATCCCTCGCTGAGTAGTGTTAAAGTGGTTATTATAATACTGAGCATTATTTACCCCCTTTATAAAACTTTATAAAAAAGGATTTGAACCTCATTTAATCTTTATAAATTTGTGTAAAGTTTTTTCCCTTTTTATTATGTAAATTCCAGGTGTTTTAACTTCCGACTTTCTTCCAAGACAGTTATAAAAATTCTTTTCTCCTTTTAAAAATTCAGGTAAATATAAAAGCCCAATTCTTTTTTCTTTTTCATTTTTTGTTGGAGTAAAACTTATTTCCGATATATATGTTATATGTGGGTTAACAATACTTATTCCAAGTGGACCAAGTGAAGTGTAAAGAAAACCGTTTAAATAAAAAAGTCCCCTTGGCTCCCCAAAAAAGATTTTATAACCAACTTCTGAAGGATTGTACGGGTCAGTTATTGTAATTTTTCTTAAACCGTAACCCTGCCCATCTGCAACTATTATTGTGTCCTGCCTTATAAATTCAACATCAAATCCAAAACCAGGTGTTGAAAAATTGCTGTAAAATTGGGGATTCGTTATACTTGTAATATCCCATAAAGATAATCCACCGCTCCAGCCTTCAGCAACAGCGAGTTTGTTTCCATTTACCTTTAAGGATTGTGAAAAACCATAGGAAGGAAGAGTTGTTATCAAAACAATATTATTCGTGTCTGAAACATTAAATATCTTAATTCCTGAACTTCCGTCTGCTAATAAAAGATAATTAGGAGGATAAAATAATACATCCTCTCCACTACCTGATGTAGGATAGTTAACAATTTCTCGGGGTTTAGTAGGATTACCCACATGTAAAATCGAAAAACCATAACCTGCCCCATTGGCTGTATAAAGATAGGGAAAATTTAAAGAAAGAGATTTTGCGTATCCGTTAACAGCTACATAACCCGTTTGAACCGGTGAATAAATATTTTTTATGTTATAAATTCTAACTCCCTCAAAACCATCTGCAACATACAGTATAGTATCTCCATATACTTCAATATCAAAGGATGTTCCGGATGTTTCAATAGAGTTCATATAAAAGGGTTTTTGCTTATCCTTTACATTTAAAAAGAAAATCCCCCCTAAACCTGATGCTAAAACAAGAATAGAATCGGAAATTACTTTTGTTCTATATGTAATCTGGGGAGTTGAAAAAGTATCAAGGGTTAAAAGTGAGGGATAAGTAAGTGTAACAAGACCGAGATCAAGATCAGCTGCATAAATATAAGAACCTGATTTTGTTAAGGAAACACAGTTAGAAAAGAAATAGTTATGATTTAATTCATTTCCATTTGAAATATTATAAGTACCGACCCCAGAAAAAGAGAGAGCAATCATTAAAGTGTCCCCAAGAACTTCAAAATTTTGCCCCAATCCAATTGTTTGAAATCCATATAAATACTGAGGGATTGAAGGATTCTGAATTCTAAAAATTTTAAAGGAATCACCCGTTATAACAAAGATGGAGTCATTTCTTTTATAAATATCCTGAAAGAATAAAGAAGTTTTTAATTTACTGTATACGGAAGGTAAAGTTGGATTTTGTAAGTTTAATATATAAATAGTGTCACCGGAAATAGCAAAACCCAAATTGGAGAATATTTCTATTTTATTTATATAGGATGGTAGTTGGTAAGTGTAAAGTGTCTCAGGTAAACCTTGTGTATTCAAATTAAAAATTTTTATTTTTCCAGAAGATACACCGTAACCATAAGGGAAAAGATTTTCATAGGATCTTATCTCACTTTTTGAATAGTTTCCAATAACTTGCGGATTATTTAAATTTTGGACATTTAAAACCTTAATACCAAATTCCCCTGAAAGAAAAAGTGTATCACCTATGAAATCAATATCATAAAGAGTACCTTCAGTCGTTATCTCTTTTTTAAATTGCGGTATACCTGTTCCAAATCTATAAGTTAGGAGAGTTCCGCCTGAAGCAAGATATAAAAGGGTATCTTTTTTTAAAATAAGTCTTGAATTTCCTGCTGTCCAGTAGGAGAGAGGGGTAATATTAATAATTAAGAAATAAAATATTTGCATTTTTTCTCCTCCTTTTCAATTTAAATTATAAGAAAAATTTAAAATGGTTTTCAATGTCATTTAATTTTGCAATTTGATTTTAATAATGAAAAAATTTTAAAATTAAATTTAAAAAGGAGGTTTTTATGAAAAAACTTTT
>CBFGJR010000038.1:0-4627 GCA_965649145.1 Caldifarciminota bacterium
CCAATAAATCACCTAAAACTACATTTTCAATTTTTTCTCCTTTAAGGGTATAAATTTTTCTTTTTAAATAAAGTCCATTTATTTTTTCTTTGAAACTATTTTCCTTTTTTGAAAATCCTGAATTTTCAATACATAGAAATAAATTTTCCTTTGATTTTATTTTAAGTATAACTTTTTTACCCCCTATATTTTTTAAAAACCATGAATAAACACTCTTTTCCTCATAGGGCTTGTATTTTTTACCATCAATTAAAAGTTCTGCTTCATATTTTCCCCTTTCAAATCTTTCCATATACATTCCTATTCCTGCTAAACACCAGGCAAGTTCCTGTGTCGTATAGTAGAAACTATTTCTTGAAAGAACTTCTCCAATTTCCTTTAAAAGTTTTTCTATTTCAGGATTATCCGGGTCAATAATCTGTGTGATAAATAATTTCACTCCCTTGTATTGAAGCGGAGAGTAAAAGTCTTGAGAATATCTCCTTATTTTTGGTTCTTCATCTTTTAAAACCTTTTCAAGAAGATTTTTTGCTTCTAATTTTTTACCTGCTTCATTTATTGCTCCGCATACAAAAATCCCACCTGGAAAATCAAATTTTTCTTTCCTTGAAAGTGCTATGAGTCTATCTAAATATTCTTTCTTTTTAGAAAGATAGCCGCCTCTTGCAAGAACATAGTATATAAAGCCGCTTTTATCATAAATTGCATCCAGATAATTAAGGGCAGCATCTATAACTCCTTCAGGAACAAAAAATCCTTCCTTTTCTGCTTCAATCAAAACCAAAGTTGCATAAGCACTTGCCCAGGGTTCTGGCGCTCCTCCACCTGGCCAGAAGGCAAAACCACCCGAAGGAGTCTGCATTGAGATTATTCTTCTTATTCCTGAATTGACCATATCCATATATTTTTCTTCTGTTATTTCAGGATTTATAAAAGGTAAAATTTTTTTAAGTTTAATAAGTAAAAAGGTTTTTGTTGATACCTGTTCTATACAGCCGTAAGGATAGGAGATTACATATTTTAAATGATTTAATCTTGTTAGATCAGGGATTGGTGCAAGAATGAGATTTGTTTCATGACCTTTTGGATAAAATTCCTCAAAATATTCACTTAAATCAATTTTTTCAGGTTCAACCTTTATATACTCTGTTTTAGTTATATAAGGGAAATCTGGATAAAGGGGGATTTCAAAGTCTTCAAAATACATTTCTCCCTCAGTATTTCCTTCAATTTTTATTTTAATTGAACCTGGCATATTATCTGCCTGGCAATAAGCCCATATAACAGTTTTTTCCTCTGGGGGAGTTGTAAGGGTAAATTTATCCTCTTTTGTTTTTGCTCCTTCAACTTTTATTTTAATTTCAGTTTTTTTGAAAGAATTAGTTGTATTTATAATTGTTATTGGAAAACTGAATTCATCCTTTGTACACATAAATCTTGGAATTGTTGGAGAAACAATGACATCACTTTTTACTATAACTTCTTTTTGAGCACTCCCAATTTTTTTCTCATTAACTCCTGAAATCATTATTCTTAATTTCCCATTATACTGAGGAATTTTAACTTTATATTCAATTTTCCCCTCAGAGGAACTTTCAATTACACCACTCCAGAAGGAAACAAGTCTTGTAAATCTTGGTGATATAAATTCTTCTTCTCTTTCAGCAAGACCACCTCCTGTTTTTTCTAAAAATTTCTTTATAATCCATCCAAAGGACTCTGCTGTATTTAAAATCAATCTTAAGTCTCTCAAAATACCATTATAGGGATCAGGTGTCTTGAAGGATGTAATCTGGAGTATTCCCTCATCTACAATTGAAATTGTTCCCTTAAACCTTTCGCTCCCCTTAACTTTAATTATTAATTCTTCACCAGGTTTTATTTTTTCAGGGACTTCTACATTCAAATCCAGTTTTAATTTCTTAGGTCTTATTCTTATTTTCTGAATTCCATAGGCTCTTTGAACCAAATAATTTTCTCCGGATCTAACAAGAATAGCACTCACATATAGAGTTGAAACACCTGATGGAGCTCTAAAGGACCACTTCGCAAGTTCTCCTTTAGACTCTATTACTTCTTTCTCATAAATAGAATCAAGTTCCACAGTCCATAGAATTTTCCCTTCAAAGGGTAAAAGTGCTTCCACATTAACAATTTCACCTTCATCGTATTCCTTTTTATCAACACTGATTGGAATTATTTCAGGTGATTCAACAAATTCTCTTTCATAATACCATCCCCAGCCGGGTATCCTTAATTCAGATAGTGTATTTGTTTTTTCATCACTGACCTCAACAAGGTAGTCATAATAGGAACTCTGGGGTGTAAAGTTAAAAGAAAATTTCCCCTCCTCAGCAATTACATCCATTTCTTGTGATATAGGAATTTTAAGAGTTCTTGAGTCCCAGTAACCATCACCCTCATAGTATTCATATTCCTCCTCGTAATAATAACTGTAAGACCATTTTAAAAGGTAAATCCTGTAAGAAAGTTTTGTTCTATTTGTATAAAAGGAACCATCTGGTTTTAAAAGAACACCCTTTATTTTAACAGGGAATCCCTCTCTTATTCTTTTTTCATCCGAAATAAGACCAATATAAAAGGGTCTTTGATGAATTACTTTACTTAGGCTTTTTGAACTTACCCTGCCACTCCCCCCTTCTGTAATTTCCACATTGATATCTAAATTAACAGGTTCATAAAAGATAATATCCTTTGGAACCTGCATGAAAACTTCTGCTTCACCCTTTTCATTAAGTTTTCCAGTTTTTCTTTCTGATTGATAATAAGGAGCTGCTCTCTCTCCTTTCTTTATAGTTCCAAAGGAGTATCCGTAATAACCAGAAGGTTTAAATTCGCTTTCACTTGCTTTTATCCAGATTGAATAACTTTCAAAAGAAGCAGGTGCTCCAAAGAGATATTCCGCTTTTACATTTACAGGAAATTTTTCGTAAATATTTATTTTATCAGGAATTTTAATATCTATACTCATTTTTTCAGGAACAAAGGTTTCAACAAAGACATGAGAACTGGCAAGGATTCTTTCACCGATTTGAAGTTCAATCATATACTTCCCAGTTGGTGATGCAGGAGTTGTTGGGAAGGAAAATTCAGCAATACCCGATTGATCTGTATTACCGGTTAAGGAAAGTGCATTTTTACCTCTTGGGTCACTGATAATAACTTTAAGGGGAATTGAAACTCCTTTAAAGGTTTTTGGTTCCCTTACAATTACTGCAAAATGAATTTCTTCACCGGGTCTATAGAGATCTCTTTCAGGATAAATGTAAGCAAGATAAGGAATATAGGGGTTTTCTCCGTATATTTCAAATTCCTCCTTTTTTAACCTCAGGGAAGGAATATGCATATAGGTCCATTCATTGTCCTTTTCTGCAAAAACAATGTAAGGTTCTCTTTCCTTTTTTAAAATTGGTATTTTGCAAAAACCATTGATGTCTGTGATACCTTTACCTGTTAGGAAATTTTTACTTGATCTTACTTCAATATTGACATTCTGTTCAGGTTCAAGGGTTGATGATGAAAGTGCCCACACATATATGTATTTATCACTCCACTTTGCTATAAGAGAAATATCAGATATACATACAACAATTCTATCACTCAGATGTCTTTTTTTCTTTGTTTTTCCATAAATTTCAACTAAATAAATTCCCTTATCTTTTTCCCTTAAAAAATCTTTAAGGTCAATCCATATTAATCTTTTATCATCTTCCACCTGTAATTTATAATTTTTTACAACTTCTTCTCCATAATTCCTGAAAGAAAAAATTTCACCCCAGTCCCTTGAATGCCAGAAAAGAACATTATAATATGGTACATAAACTATATTTATTTTTAAAGAATCTATTTTTGAAATTTTTAAAGGTAACTTCCATTCACCTTTTCTTCCAAAATATCTTCCCCTGTAAAGAAATTGAAGAACCTCCCTTTTCTCAGGAATTTTTACTGTTACTTTATAGTCTGATAAAAGGGCACTTTTTTCAGTTCTTAATCCTGATTTAAGAGTTATTTCATAATCCCTTTCAGAACTGAAATTACCTGAAATGTAAATATTGTTTTGAGAGGAGTATGCTCTAAATGTAAGAGGAGGATTAATTCTTATAAATGATGTAAGATTTTTATTAACAATTTTAAATTCCTTTTCACTTTCTCCTGGAGCTGAAAGGTTGAAAGTGATCATAAATCCCTCTTCTATCTCATCCACCTTGTAAGAAAGAACATGTATTGGATTTTCAGGGAACCCGACAGGGATTTCAAACTCATAATTTTCCTTCAAAGGGAAATTTCTTATGCTTTTAAGTCCCTTTAAAACTATCAATTTATACTTTTCAGGTGTTTTTGTTATGGAAAAGGTTAAAATGATTTCTTCAGGAATATGTTCATCCCTGCTGATCTCAATAATTTCAACCTCCCTGTTTTTTGAATCAAGAATTTTTAAAAATTTTTTTATCTCTTTAATATCTGGAGGCTCATTGAATTCAATTTTTATACTCGCCCTTTTCTTTTCAACTGAAACAGTGGAAACATTTAAAACTTTAAAAGGAGGTGTTTTGAAATTTATTTTAATAGGCGTTATTGATTCTACTTCAGTTTTTAAAGGAATTTT
>CBFGJR010000039.1:0-4606 GCA_965649145.1 Caldifarciminota bacterium
GTAGATAATTTAATGCCCCATATGCTAAAAGATGTTATACCACTTGTCTCTAACCCACTTATTGAATATTTAAAGAATTAAGGATTATTTGAATTTTTTAATGCTCATAATTTAAAATTCTAAATTGTAATAATTAAGGAGGGGAAAATAATGAAAAAAAATGATTTACCCAAATCTCTATTGAGATATCTAAGGTGTATATATATACTGAGTCAGAAAAGAAAGGTAGTAAGGGTTAAAGAAATAGCCTTAAGAAGCAATGTTACCACCTCTGCTGCTACACAGGCTATAAAGGAATTAGCTAAAAGAGGACTTATTTTACACGAACACTATGGATTTGTAGAATTAACGGAAAAAGGAGAGAAAATTGCTCGAGAACTTTATGAAAGGGCTCAATTCTTCATCAATTTCTTCACCCAATTTCTGAATATACCTCACGAAATAGCAGAAGAAGATGCATGCAAAATGATAAATACTTTTAACAGTATAACTCTTGAAAAATTTAAAACATTTATTGAAAAAATAAAAAAACAGAAGGTTCTTTTAAAATAGCAGAGAATTAAAGGAAAATTATGTGCAATAGGTGGAGCAAGTACTTTAATTTTTGGACTTTTAGGGCACAGAAACATCTGATAGATATCCTTTTTTCTCTTCTTGCTTTTATGTTAATATCTAATTTACATTTTCTAAGAAAATTTTCTTATCATTATGAACTATGAGAAAAATAAAATTACAGGAACTTTATACACCTTATACTGAGATAAAGGATGAACTTTTTCCTCTTTTGGAAAAAATTTTTTCTGAAATGAACTTATATCTCGGACCTTATCAAAAAGACCTTGAAAAAAAATTTGCAGATTATTGTGAAACTAAATTTTTCCTCTCCTGCTCCTCTGGAACTGATGCCCTTCATCTTGCTCTGAGAGGTGCAGGGATAGGAAAAGATGATGAAGTGATATTACCATCTTTTACCTTCTTCGCAACCCTTGAAGCTGTTTGGATGGTAGGAGCAAAACCTATTTTTGCTGAAGTTAAAGAAGAAGACTTTACAATTGACCCTGAGGATGTAAGAAAAAAAATAACAGAAAAAACAAAGGCAATAGTATTAGTTCATATTTTTGGAACCCCCTGTGATATGGATGAATTCTGGAAAATTAAGGAAAATTATCCAAATGTTATTTTAATTGAGGATGCTGCACAGGCTCATGGGGCAACTTACAAAGGTAAAAAGGTCGGTAACTTAGGTAACCTTGCGGCTTTCAGTTTTTACTATACAAAAAACCTCGGTGCCCTTGGAGAAGCTGGGGGAGTTTCAACAAATAATGAGGAAATATATGAAAAAATAAAACTCCTAAGAAATCATGGACAAAATAAAAGCTATATCAGTGAGATTATGGGTTTTAATTTTAGAATGGATGAAATTCAAGCAGCTATCCTACTTTTGAAACTGAAATATCTTGATAAATGGAATTCAAGGAGAAGGGAAATAGCAAAAATTTATTTTGAAAAACTTAAAGATATAAAACAAATAAAACTTATAAAAGAAAATAAAGAAAAAAACTCAGTTTATCATCTATTTGTAATAAGAACCGAAGACAGGGATAAATTAAAAGAATATTTAAAAAAGGAAGGTATTGAAACAGGAATTCATTACCCTCTTCCCTGCCACTTACAACCTGCTGCTAAATTTTACGGGTTTAAAGAAGGTGATTTACCTTTAACTGAAAAAATATCAAAAGAAGTTCTCTCACTTCCCAGTCATCCACATTTGAAGGATGAAGAAGTAAACTTTATTTGTGAAAAAATAAGAGAATTTTATTTATAATTAATTTTTCAACAAGGTTCAAAGCCTTCCCAAAAATAAAATAAAAAAATGAAAAAATTTCCCGTAACAATCTCTCTGTTATTTTTTTCTTGCGTATCAAACCCCCATTCCACTTCTGTGAAAATATATATGCAACAGGAAAATTTTGTTAAAATGCTTGAAGAGGCTGAAAAATGGGCAAAAGAAGAACCAAATAATCCTGAGCCCTACTTATGGATTTCAAGAGGTTATACACTAAGTAATAAGTACATAGAAGGTGCAAATTACCTCTTTAAATCCCTTGATATGGGATTGAATAAACAACTTGAGGATATTGACAAAACAACCCTTTTTAATGCAGGAATTATATCAGGTCAGGAAAAGGATTATGACTTTGCAATAAAGTGCTTCAATAAACTTAGAGAAATAGAACCCCAAAATCCAAAAGTTTATATGAATCTTGCTGCTTTTTATCAGGGGAAGGGAGAATCTCAAAAAGCAAAGGAAATTCTTGAAGAAGGTTATAATAAAAATCCAAAAGACCCTCAAATGTCCTATTATCTTGCAAGATTCTATCTTGAAGAAAATCCATCAAAGGCAGAAGAAATAGCAAAAAATAACATAAATAAAGAACTTACACCTGAGTTTAAAGCAAATTTTTACGAACTCCTCGGTGAAATTTACACCAATAAAGAAAACTATGGAGAGGCAGAGAAATATTTTAAGGAGGCTTATAAATCAGACTCCTCAAACATCAATTATCTCTTTAATATCGCACTTTCACATTTCTTTTTAAAAAAATATGAAGAAGCAATTAAGTATTTTGAAAAATACGCAAAGAAAAATCCTGAAGATGCTTACGCCTATGAGTATATTGGAAGGTCATATCATCTTTCAAAAAATCATGAGAGGGCTATTGAATTCTATAAAAAATCCCTGTCCCTGAGGGAAAGTTCAAATGTATACAGATTAATGGCTGACTGCCTTTCAAGGATTAATAAGACAAATGAAGCTCTTGAAGCTTTTAAAAAAGCAGAAGCACTGGAAAAGGAAGGGAAATGAAAAGGGATTTTCTATCAATGCTTGATATTTATCCAGAAGAACTTTTTAAGATTCTTGAGTTTGCAGAGAAGTTTAAAAAGGAAAAGATAGAAAAGGTTCTTAAAAATAAAATTTTTGCCTTAATTTTTGAAAAACCCTCTTTAAGAACAAGGGTAAGTTTTGAAGCAGGAATAAAAAAACTTGGAGGGGACTCAATTTACCTCTCACAGCAGGATATCGGGATGGGTAAAAGAGAAAGTGTAAAGGATATTGCAAAAAATCTTGAAAGATGGACAGATGGAATAATAGGAAGAGTTTTCTCCCATGAAACGCTCATTATACTGGCAAAAGAAAGTAAAATCCCTGTTATAAATGCTTTATCCGACCTTGAACACCCCTGCCAGATTTTAGCAGACCTTTTGACAGTAAAGGAAATTTCCGGTGCCTTAAAGGGACCCCTTGCTTTTGTTGGTGATGGAAACAACATTTGTCACTCATTAATTCTTGGATTTTCTTTAACAGGGGGAGAAATAAGGGTAGCAACACCAAAAGGGTATGAACCTAAAAAAGAAATAATGGATAAGGCAATAGAAATAGCAAGAAAAACAGGGGCAAAAATAATCCATACCTATGACCCTTATGAAGCTGTTAAAGGTGCAAAATTTGTATATACAGATGTATGGGCATCAATGGGACAGGAAAGTGAGGCTGAAATAAGAAAGAAAATTTTTTTATCCTACCAGGTGAATTCAAAACTAATTAAAAACGCTGAAAAAGATGTTAAATTTATGCACTGTTTACCTGCTCACAGGGGAGAAGAAGTAGCTGATGATGTTCTGGATTCAGAATATTCTGTCGTTTACCAACAGGCAGAAAACAGAATGTGGGCACAGATGGGACTTTTTAAATTTTTATTTAAGTAAACCCCTCCTAATCCACTCCTTTTTTGCCTCCTTTTTATTTTTTAAATGCTCTTCGTAAGTCTTTGAAAATATGTGGGTTCCGTCTCCCCTTGCTACAAAATAAAGATATTCAGTTTTTTCCGGATATAATGCTGCTTCAAGGCTTTTTTTACCTGGTGAACATATGGGTGTCGGGGGCAAACCCTTATTTTTATATGTATTATAGGGTGAATCCATCTTTAAAAACCTTAAAGGTAAAGGGAAAAGGGGCTTTGGCAGAAGATACTGAATTGTAGGGTCAGCCTGTAAGGGTATTCCCTTTTTAAGCCTGTTGTGATAAACTGAAGAAATAATTTTCTTCTCGTAATCAAAAATTGCCTCCTTCTCAATTATGGAAGCGAGCGTCAAAATTTCCTGAAGAGTTAACCCTAACCTGTCCTTTATCGTATCATAACCAAGTTCTTTAAGAACCTCAAAAAACCTCTTTATAAGAATCATAAGCACTTCCTTTTCGGAAAGAGAAAAGGATAAAAAATAAGTATCAGGGAAAAGGTAACCCTCAAGACTTTCTGGAATAGGACCCTCAATTACATCTTTAAAATTTTCTGGATTCTGAACTAAACTGATTAACTTTTCATAATCATAACCACCTTTTTCTGAAAGCAATTTCAGTATTTTTTTAAGTTCATATCCCTCTGGAATTGTAATTATAAACTCAAAATTTTTTATAGCATTATCAATATTTTTCAAATTTAAAATTGAATTTCCCGAATTTATAATTTTCCATTCCCCTGCATAAAGTTTGAATTCTGGGTTATAGATCTTCATTAAATAAACAAATTTCTCACTTTTTATTATA
>CBFGJR010000040.1:0-4586 GCA_965649145.1 Caldifarciminota bacterium
CTCTTGAATATTTTATTTCTGAAGTTAAAGACATTTTTAAAGAAAAAGGGATTGCCGTGAGTTTTTCTAAAAGCATATTGAAGTATTTAGTTATTTTAAAGCAGGTAGAAGAATCACTCTCTTATAAAAATTATCTTACTTTTTTTAAAATTACCCCGATAAACTTTTCCTTATTTAATTAGTTTAGTAATTTTTTTATTTTTTCTTATAATTATACTCTTATGAAAAAAAAATTAAATAGGTATTTAAAAAGTGTTAACTCTCTTTTATTTTTGTTTCCTCTTTTTTATTCCCAGGTAGGTCCTACTTTCGGTATAAGAGAAAATCCCCCTATGGTTTATGCACTTATTAATGCTAAAATAATGGTAAAAACAGGTGAGGTAATTGAAAATGGGAAAATAGTAATAAGAAAGGGAATTATTGAAAATGTTGGAAAGGATATAAAAATTCCGCCTGATGCCTATGTTATTGACCTTAAAGGAAAATGGGTTTATCCAGGATTTATAGAACCCTATTTTATTTATAAGAGTGAAAGGAAAGGTGAAACTCCTCAGGGTAGAGCTTATCCATTTTTTTCAGGTCCCGGAGAAACTAAGGAAATTAAAAAAGGGGTTTATTACTGGAATGATAATGTAAATCCACAGATAGATATAGCAGATATTTATTCTCCTGATGAAAAGATGATAAAGGATTATATTTCAAATGGTTTTACAGCAGCACTTTTTGTTCCTGAAAAGGGTATTTTTAAAGGTAAAAGCAGTATTTTTTCCCTTTTAAATGAAAAACCAAATCTAACTCTTTTAAAAAAGGATGTTTTTGAACATATAAGTTTTGATGTTAAAGAGAGCGGAAATGATTACCCGAATTCTCTTATGGGTGCTATTGCTTTAATAAGACAGGTTTTTTACGATGCTATATGGCATAAAAGTGTATGGGAAAATTATGAAAAAAATAAAAGTAAGAAAAAACCAGAATTTATAAAGAATTTAAAGGACCTTGAAGATTTCCTTAATGGCAAAAAGAAGGTGATTTTTGAAACAAAAGACGACCTTTATCTATGGAGGGCAAAAAAAATTGCAGAGGAATTTAAACTTGATTTTACTCTTCTTGGCTCAGGTTATGAATACAGGCAAATTGAACTCTTAAAAGAATTTAAAAACCCAATAATAATACCTTTAAATTTTGAAGAGGACTTAAAATTTGAAACACCTGAAGAGGCTATAAATGTTCCTTTAAGTAAACTTTTACATTACAAATATTCGCCTTATAATCCCTATTTACTCTATAAAAATAAAATTGATTTTGCATTTACTACCTCTGGTTTAAAAAGTCCTTCTGAATTCTGGGAAAATTTAAAAAAGATTATAGAAAGGGGTTTCCCTGAAGAATACGCCTTAAAAGCATTAACCGAAATACCTGCTAAACTCCTTGGGGTATATGATAAAATAGGCTCAATTGAAAAAGGTAAACTTGCCCATCTTGTAATAACCGATGGTAATATTTTTAAAGAGGGAAAAATTTATGAGGTTTTTGCTGATGGTAAAAGAATTGTTATTAAAAGAGAGTTCCCTGATTTAGAAGGTAAATGGGAAACTGTTTTTAAAATGGAGAATAATGAAATAAAGGGTGAAATTGAATTAAAAGGAGCGGAAGATAAATATTCAGGAACATTGATTATGGACGATAAGAAAATAAATATTGATAAGGTCAAACTGGATTTTGGACATCTTGTCCTTGTTTTTAATGGTAAAGAAATTGGTTTTGAGGGACTTTTAAATTTAAGTGGAAAAATTGAAGATAAGAAAATTATAGGTGAGGGAATTTTACCTGATGGAAAAATTTTTAAGTTTGATATGAGTTTTAAGGAGAAAATAAAAAAAGAAGAAGAAAAGAAAGAATTTATCTCTAAATTTGAAGAGGATGTTAAATTTTTCTACCCTATGACAGCTTATGGTTATGAAAAATTACCTGAAACTCCTCAATATATCCTTATAAAGGATGCAACTTTATGGACTGCAAGTTCAAAGGGTACTCTTGAAGGTTATGATATGTTAATTGAAAATGGGAAAATTAAAAGAATTTCAAAGGATATTGAACCTCCCCAAAATGCTATCATCATAGATGGAAGGGGAAAACATGTAACACCTGGAATTATTGACCCCCATTCTCACATAGCAGTCACAGGTGATGTTAATGAGTCAGGGGATGCAATTACATCTGAAGTCAGAATTGAAGATGTTTTAAATCCCTATGATATTGACATTTACAGGGTTTTGTCAGGTGGGGTTACGACTGTGGCAATTCTTCATGGTTCAGCAAATCCAATAGGTGGTCAGTGTGCTGTTATAAAATTGAAGTGGGGCACTAAAAATCCTGAGGAACTTTTATATAAAAATGCACCCCCTATCCTTAAATTTGCTCTTGGAGAAAATCCAAAGCAATCATGGGATACTCAGAATAAGAGGTACCCGAAAACAAGGATGGGGGTTAGGGAAATTATAAGGGATAATTTCCTTGCTGCCCTTGATTATGAGAGAAAGCTCAAAAATAAAAAAGAGATAGTAAGGAGGGACCTTGAAAAGGAGATAATACTTGAAGTTTTAAGGAATAAGAGATTTGCCTGGGTTCATTCTTACAGACAGGATGAGATTTTAATGTTTATAAATCTTGCAAAGGAGTTTGGGATTAAAAATGTGAGTTTTCAGCATTCACTTGAGGCTTATAAAATTGCAGAGAAAATAAAAGAAGCAGGTTTTTCTGTTACAACCTTTTCAGACTGGTGGGCATATAAATTTGAAGTTTATGATGCTATCCCTTATTGTGCTTATCTTTTGTATAAGGGAGGTGTTTTAACTTCTTTGCATTCAGATTTTTCGGAGGTTGCAAGGAGGTTAAATACCGAGGCAGCAAAGATAGTAAAATATGGTGGTTTAAAAAAAGAGGAGGCGATTGAACTTATTACAATTAATCCTGCAAAACAGCTCGGGATTGATAGATATGTAGGTTCTCTTGAAGAGGGAAAGGAGGCGGATTTTGTTATATGGGATAATGACCCACTTTCACCTTTCAGTAAGGTTCTTGAAGTTTATATTGAGGGAAGAAAATTTTTTGATAGGGAAATTGATTTAAAATTAAGGGAAAGGGATAAAAGATTAAAGATGGAACTTGTTAACTATTATCTTATTAATAAATATAAGACAAAATCTAAACCTTCTTTTGAAAAATTTAAAAGGGGGAATTTAAAATGAAAAAATTCTTTGTAATTTCTTTCTTTATTTCTTTACTTTATTCAAACCTTCAAATTCCTGGTGAACCTCAAAAAGGGTATCTTGCCCTTGTTAATGGATATATTCATACAATCACAAATGGGGATATTGAAGGTGGTTCAATTTTGATTAAGGATGGTAAAATTGTTGAATTTGGGAAAGATATAAAAGTTCCTGAAAATTCAGTTATTATTGATCTAAAGGGCAACCATGTTTACCCAGGGTTTATAGATGCAAATTCTATTATAGGACTTATTGAGATTTCTTCTGTGGAAGCAACACTTGATTATGCTGAGATTTTAGATTTTAATCCAAATGTGAGGGCAGAAGTGGCGATAAATCCTGACAGTGAACTTTTACCTGTAACAAGAGCAAATGGAATTTTAATAAGTAATGTTGTACCTCAGGGGGGTATAATAACTGGTAGTTCATCAGTTATAATGCTTGATGGCTGGACAGTAGAGGATATGGTTTTAAAGAGTGTTTCAGGGATTCATCTCAAGTGGCCTTCAAAGAGGGAGTTTTCCTTTAGATTTTATATGAGACCAAAATCAGAGGAAGAACTTTTAAAGGAATATGAGGAAAAGGTGAAAAAGATTAAGGAATTTTTTGAGGATGCTTATTCTTATTTAAGGGCTAAGTATACTGATAAAAAATTAAGTGAAATTTATGATACTGATGAGAGGTTTGAGGCGATGATTCCACTTTTAAAGGGTAAAGTGCCTTTATATATTCATGTTGATGAGTATTTTCAGATAAGGGAAGCACTTGATTTCTTTGAGGATTTTGAAAAAATAAGAATTGTTTTGGTTGGGGGTTATGATTCATGGAGGTTTGCGGAAGAGTTAAAGAAAAAAAATATTCCGGTAATAATAACCGGGATACATATGAATCCTTTAAGGGAGGATGAACCTTATGATGAGCCTTTTACTTTGCCCTATAAACTATATAAATCGGGTGTTAAATTCTGTATAGCGAATTCAGCGAGTTCTTTTTCTGCGAGTAATGCGAGGAATCTTCCTTATAAGGTGAGTACTGCCTGTGCATATGGTTTGCCATTAGAAGAGGGTATAAAGTCAATAACAATTTATGCTGCAGAGATTCTTGGAATCTCTCATAGGGTAGGTTCAATAGAAAAAGGTAAGGATGCCACTCTTATAGTTACAGATGGTAATCCCCTTGATATAAAAACAAATGTCTTAATGGCATTTATTCAGGGTAAAAAGGTTCTTCTTGAAAGTAAACATACTTTGCTTTTTAAAAAGTATTTAAAGAAATATAAAGATTTAGGAGTTGACTTTGAAGGTCCATAGTTTTTAA
>CBFGJR010000041.1:0-4577 GCA_965649145.1 Caldifarciminota bacterium
TTAAAGAATTATTTCAAAGTGCTGACTGGAAAAAGGAAAAACACACACCAGTAATAGAAATAATAGGTGAAGTAAAAAAGGGAGAAAAAATTAGAGTAGAAGTAAGTGTTGGAAAGGAGATACCTCATCCCAATACCACTCAGCATCACATATCATGGATTGATGTTTTCTTTCTTCCAGAGGGAGAAAAATTTCCCTACCATCTTGGAAGATTTGAATTTTTATCCCACGGCTCTTCAACCCAAGGACCTGATACAAGTACTATATATACAGAACCTTATGTAATATTTGATTTTAAAACTGAAAAGAATGGGGAAATTTTTGCCTTTTCTTATTGCAATATCCATGGTTTATGGGCAAATTCAAAGGAAATTAAATTTTAAGGCTAAAAATGGATTTATCACAATATAACCTTGAGGAACTCCTTACGATTGCTATTAAAAGTGAGGTAGAAGCGAAAGAAATATATGAAAGTTTAAGTCAGAAAGTTAAGAATGCCTTTTTAAAGGATAAATTGAAATTCCTATCTCAGGAAGAACAGAAACATAAAGAAACATTTGAATCAATTTATAGAAATAGATTCCCGGGAAAAAGAATTTTATTTACCTTTGAAAAATCTCCTGTTCCATTGCCTCAAATAAAAATTGAATCTGAAAGAATTAAAATAAGTGAAATTTTTGAAATGGCTATGCAGGCTGAGAAAAATGCTTACGAATTTTATCTTTCCCTTGCCACATTTTTTAAAGAGGAACCTCAAATTTCCCTTATGATTAATTATATTGCCTCAATGGAATTAGGACATTACAAAATATTTGAGATTGAAAAGGAAAATGCTCTTAATTTTGAAGATTACGATGTTGAAAATCCTTTAATGCATTTAGGTCCATAACAAGGTTCAAATCCAGTAATTTTAAAAGGAGGTATATTTAAAATGGCATCAAAAGAATTGCTTGAACTTTTAAATAAAGCAATAGCAGCTGAATTACAGGTTTGTATTCAATACATGTGGCAGCATGTTTTATGGAGCGGACCAAAACATTTTGCAGTAAAAGACGAATTTAAAAAAATAGCAATTGATGAAATGAAACATGCAGAAAAAATTGCTGAAAGACTTTTTTACCTCGGTGGCTTACCTACAACAAATCCTTTACCAATCAATGTTGGAAAAAATCTAAAAGAAATGCTTGAGCAGGATAAAAAAGATGAAGAGATGGCGATTGATTTATATAAAAAAATAATCAAAAAAGCAGATGAAGAAGGAGATTACACAACAAGCTTTATTTTTAGGGAAATTTTGGAAGATGAGGAAGAGCATCACGATACTTTTATAAGTTTGCTTGAAAATTTTAATAAAGGTTGATAGGGAGAAAAAAACTATGAAATTTAATTCTATTAAGGAAATTATAGAATTTGCGATTAAAAAAGAGGAAGAAGCTTATAATATTTATAACACATTAAAAGAGAAAACTAAGGATAAATACTTAAAAAAAATTTTTGAGGAACTGAGGGAAGAAGAATTAAAACACAAGCAGAAACTTATTGATTTTAAAGAAGGAAAAATTATTTTAACTCCAAAAAGTGAAAAAGTTCCTGATTTAAAAATTTCTGATACTCTTTTGGATGTTGAATTAAAAGAAGATATTGATTTTCAAGATGCTTTAATTTTTGCAATGAAAAGGGAAAAACTTGCTTTTAGATTATATACAGAAATTGCTGAAAAAACTGATAACGAAAATGCAAGGGATTTACTCAATTCTCTCGCAAAAGAAGAAGCAAAACACAAATTAAGACTTGAAACTATTTACGACGATTATATAGGCTAAATCCCCCCTCATCCCAATATAAAAATTTCCATCTTTCTCCATAATTAAATACAAATAATTCAAATTAAACTTTTTTTAAAAATTCAAGATTTAAAAAATCATTCATCATTTATATTATAATATAAAATTAGAAAAAATTCAAATTTTTAATTCTTCTTATTCCTTCAATTATGAGTTCTTTTCCAAGAGTTGAAATTGAAATTCTTACATACCCTGAAAAATCCTTACCAAAAGCTGAACCAGGTGTTACTGCTACCCCCTCTTCTATAAGTGAATTTACTATGTAATCCTCAATATCCCCTTTTATTTTCTTTTTTAATAATTTTTTAAAATCAATAAAGAAATAAAAAGTTCCACCAGGTTTATAAACATCTTCTATGAAACTTTTGAGTTCCTCATAAGCTACATCTCTTCTTTCAGTGAGTTCCTTCAGGAAACTATTTAACCATTTTTTCCTTTCTTCTTTATTCAAAAGCGCTTCTTTAAAGGCATACTGAATAAAAGTTACAACACCTGCAGTTTGACTGTAATCACCAAGTGCCATTTTTGTAATTATATAGGGATTCCTTGAAACAGTATAACCTATCCTGAAACCTGTAGCTGAAAAAGTCTTTGAAAAAGTAAAAACAGAAACAACATTTTCATTATCAAATTCAAGCATGCTATAAAACTTATTTTCATCAAATAATATATCCTTATAGGCTTCATCTGAAACAATCAAAACTCCATATTTTTTACAGAGATAATTTATCCTATCAAGTTCCTCGTATGTAAAAACTTTTCCAGTTGGATTATGGGGATTATTTAAATATATTATTTCTGCATTTTTAATATTTTCCTCAAATTTTTTAAAATCTATTTCAAAATTTTCCTTTAAAGGTAAAAGTTTATAATTCGTTTCTGAATATGGAAATATATTGTCAAGCATACAGCTCCAGCACGGCGAAAAGGCAACACACTTTGAGCCCCTGAAAAGAGAAAAAACAAGTTGAAGACCTTCTTGACCACCATAAGTTACCACTATATTTTCTCTATCTATATTTTTTACTCCCGTTTCCTTTAAGTGCTCTATAACAGCATCTTTAAAGAAGTTTTCACCTCCTGATTTTGGATAATTTGTAAAACCCTTTTGAAGAGCATCATATATTGCTTTTTTGACATAATCTGGTGTTGGTATCCCTATATCTCCTCTTTGAAACTGAATAAAAGGCTTACATTTATTTTTTTCAAATTCCTCCTTCTTTTCTCTAACAATTTCACTTATCTTTACTATCTTTGAAAGCACAATATTTTCAAAAGCAGGAGAAATTTTTTTCATTTGCTTAATTATAAAAAAACCCTTATTAAAAATCAAAAAATTTTCCACTTGAAATTTTTAAAAAAATATATTATAATTATATCCTCGGGCTACCATACCGGAGGGGAAACACCCGTTCCCATTTCGAACACGGAAGTTAAGTCCTCCAGGGCTGATGGTACTGTGCCCGCAAGGGTACGGGAGAGTAGGTAGTAGCCCGGGGTTTTTATTTATAAGTAAAATATTATGAAAACTTTTAAAAAAATAAGTGTTTTTCTTTTTTTTATATTTATATTTTTTTCCTGTAGAACTGTCCCCTATACCGGTAGAAAACAGCTTATTCTTTTTCCTATAGAAACCGAGAGAGAACTTGGTAGAGAAAGTTTTTTAGAAATCTCTAAAACGGAAAAATTCTCTGAAAATGAAGAATATTATGAGCTATTAAGAAAAGTGGGTTTTAAAATTGTAAATGAGGGTGGTGTAAATATAAAAGAAAATTGGGAATTTAAAGTAATTGAAAACGATAAAGTTATTAATGCCTTTGCACTTCCTGGAGGAAAAGTTTGTGTATACACGGGTCTTCTAAAATTAATAGAAAGTGAGGATGAACTTGCCTGTGTTCTTGGACATGAAATAGCACATGTTGTTGCAAGACACGGAGGAGAAAGAATGAGTCAATTGCTTTTGGCTCAACTGGGTGGCATTACCCTTGAAATGGCTTTAAAGAAAAAAAGAAATCAAACTATTGAAATGGCAAAAATAGCATACGGAATAGGTGTTCAGGTTGGGGTTCTATTACCCTTTTCAAGAGAGCAGGAAGAAGAATCTGATTATATGGGCCTTATTTTTATGACAAAAGCAGGCTATAACCCTGAAAAAGCCTTAAATTTCTGGGAAAAAATGGAAGAAAAATCAAAGGGTAAAATTTTAGAATTTTTGTCCACACATCCTTCCCATAACACAAGAATAAAAAATATTAAAAAATGGATTCCTGAGATTAAAAAGAGATATGGTAAAAAATAAATGAACTTAGAAGAGTTAAAAAAAGAAAAGAAAGATGAAATAAAAAAAATCCTATATGAACTCCTTAAAGAGGAAAAAATAATGGTGCTTGCCACATCTCTGGAAGATAATCCATGGGCTACTCCTGTTATTTTTGCATGGGACGGTAAAAATAAAATTTATTTTCTATCAAGGAAATCTACAAAACATGCAATAAACATTGAAAAAAATCCAAAAATTAGTGCATGCTTATATCCAAAAATTTTAAAACCATTAAGGGGAATTCAAATGGAAGGTAAAGTAAAGATTTTAAAAGGAAAAGAAAATTTAACGGGATTAAAAGTTTATATTAAAAGATTTCCATCTGCAGAGGGAAGATTACCTTTAAAGGATATAATAGAAAAAAGGGGGGAATTCTCCTTTTTTGAATTTTTAATAGAAAAAATCTTCCTTCT
>CBFGJR010000042.1:0-751 GCA_965649145.1 Caldifarciminota bacterium
TCGATAACATCAATGTTTGATATTATTGTTTTCCCATTTACCTTGATGTGTTCATCCATCCAGCGGTCCTCAATCCTTGATTTTGTTTTCTTAAAAACCCTCAAAAAGTAATTTGGATAAAAATCACCATGTTTTATCCATCTTCCCATAAAATATATTTTCATCTTTACATATACCCCATCCGCCTTATCATTAACAATAATCTCACTCAGTTCTCTAAGCCCTTCTTCAGTCCATCTTTCATCAGCATCCAGCCGCATAACCCATTCATTCTTTATAGGTAAATTGTTCAATGCCCAGTTAAATTGCTTTGCATAATTCTCAAATGGATGCTGATAGATTTTATCGGTATATTTCCGGGCAATCTCAATTGTCCTGTCCGTTGAATAAGAATCAACAATAAAAATCTCTTCAACCCACCCATAAACACTTTTCAAGCATTCCTCTATGTTTTTTTCTTCATTATAGGTAAGAATAATTACTGATATGGGAAGTTTCATTTTTTTTTATTCTTATTTGACAAAATTTTTTCATAAACCTCCAGCATCTGTTTTGCTGTTTTTACCAATAGATAGTTTTGTATAACACAATTCCTTCCATTAATGCCCATACTTTTCGCCAGTGTTTCATTTTTTAGCAAATTAATTATTGCATTTGCTATTTCATTTTTATCCTTTTTAATTACCAAACCAGCATTATATTTTTTTATTATATCAGGAATTCCAATCTTATCTGTGACAACTACAGGCAA
>CBFGJR010000042.1:761-4574 GCA_965649145.1 Caldifarciminota bacterium
TTGCATATACATTGCTTCAATAACAGAAACAGGAAAGCACTCGGAATAGGAAGGAAGGACAAATATATTGGAATCCTGCAATACTATAAGTTTATCTTTCCCGTAGGCGGGGCCCCAATATGTTATGTATTTATGTAGCGCATATTGGTCAATCCAATCATTGACATATTTCATATAGCCATCATTATCAGGACCAACAAGTAAGAGATGGGCATTATCTACCTCCCTTACAACTTCTCTAAAAGCAGGAATCAGATCGTCTAAACCCTTTTTCCAGTTTATTCTGCTTAAAAAAAGAACTATTTTCTTGTTTTTAAGATGCGGTTTTTTTTCGGAAAGAGTGCCCTTAGGAGGAAGGTTTTCATATTCATCAGGGTCTATACCATTAGGAATTAAAAATATTGAGTTTTTAATACCAAGGTAATCAATTAGTGACTTTTTTTCATATTCAGTTAAAACACGAATTGCACTTGCTTTTTTGAGTATTTTTTTCCCTATCAAAGATAAAAAAATTTTCTTTTCAATTCCTCTTTTTGCTGATATTACTTCAGGTTGCAAAGTTCCATGTGGTGAAATTGCATAAGGAATATCTAAATTTTTGTAAACAAAATAGGTATAATAATCAAATACACCGTGCAAGTGAATAATATCGTATTTTTTCGCAATTGAGAGTATTTTATCACCTTGTTTAGTAAATGATGGCCAGAATCTTGAAAATATTCTGTCAGAATTTAGAAACAGGATATCTCCTAAATATTTCTCAGGAAGAATAGAACAAATGCCCACATTACAACCCAGATTATATAGATGCTTCATAAGGTATTTTACACCATAATAAGGACCTCCAATATCTGGATGAAAACCAACTATATGTAAAGCTTTCACTTTCTAGAAAGGTTTTATCCAGAACCTTGTATCCCAGATGCCATCTGAAGTATTAATCCAGCGCCAATCTTTCAATTGCTCCATAATCTGTGCCCATTTATTACTCCGTGGATAATCTCTGGGTTCATGAACTGTAGAATAACCATTTAAGAATCTATTTGGGATATATCTATTAGCATTGTCCAAAATTAACATTCCTCCCTTCTTAATTTTCGGAATAGCCCTTTCCATACATAATGAGCGAATGTTTCCATCTACTAAAATAAAATCAAAATAGTTGTCCGGGAATTCAAGAATTATATCTGCATAGAGATGCGATTCGGGCTCATCCTGTTCTTCAAGTTCGCATGGTATTAACCGCAATTCTATTTTGTCATTAAGTCCATATGCTTCAACTTCTTCTTTTATTTTCCAGTACCATTTTTCATTATCTTCCACACTCATAACATGTTTTACTTTTTTCCCAATCCACAAGGTAGAACGACCGCACCCCCATTCAAAACCAATATCTGTAGGCTTAAGCCAATTCTCAAGTAATAAAATAGCTGATTCCCCAAGCCATGGAGCTTCTGGATGTATAATTTCGAATATTCTCTGTTTAATTCTGTAAAATAAATAGACCGGCTTAAAAAGAGAAGATAATTTCATAATCACTCTGTATCATATAGATCGTGAACCTTATTATCACAATTTCATGTTAAACTTGTTTCAGCATTTATTTCGCGCTTGATTGTTACTTCAATACAATCAGCAAGTGCTTTTGCCCATGTCTGTGGGGAAAAATTCCGGATAATTCTTCTGGATGACTCACTCATTTTATTTAAATCTATTTCACCCGAAGAAATTTTTTTCATATAAAAGGCGATATTTTCTGGACTCTCAGGATTGAATACATATCCATTTATTCCTGGATACACAAGTTCAGGGACGCATCCACACTTCCAGGAAACAAGCACAGGAAGTCCTGATGCCATTGCCTCGTTAACAGAAAGACCCCATGTTTCACTTATGCTGGGAAGAATAAAGCATGAAGCAAGCGCGTAATATGGGGGTAATTCTTCAAACTGTTTGAATCCTGGAAAAATAATTTGCCTTAGACCTATTCTATTTGCTTTTGTCTTTAATTTATATTCTTGCGGTCCGCTGCCCACAAGCACAAGTCCCCAAACATCGCTTTCTGTTTTATCACAATAAATTTTGTATGCTTCAAGTAGGTTCAATAAATTCTTCTCAGAAGAAAAGCGTCCAACATAAAGAAAATACCTATCAGGCAATCTCAATTTTTCTCGCCATTCTTTTATATTTACACGAATCTCGTCTGATTTTTTCATAAAATAATCATTATCTACAACATCATAACCTCTCCAGATTCTATCTGCTGGAAAGCCAAGTTTAATTAAATACTCAGCAGACCTTGCTCCGCTAACAAAAGCTGAATTAAAATGCTTTCTAATCCACAAACCTTTGATTTTTTCCTTGAGCCAGTTCCTTGGCCTATCAATGTATTGAGAGTCAGACATAAGGATTGCAATTTTTTTATTCTTCTTTGCCCAGCGGGCAGCAAGGCGCATTGCTGGGTGAGAATAACCTGCAATGACAAGAATATCAGGAGTTAATTTTTCTAATTCAATATTAAGAATTTCTTTAAGTTCAGATTTTTTAATTAATGGAAGAGATTTATGAAATATAGTATAAATCTTAATTTGTTCTCCGGGAGTATACCATTCTCTTAAAGGCTCAGAAGAAGTTATCTGGATTGGAATAATTTCGCCCTTATAGGAATTGCTAAATGCAACAATTCTCGCTATATGATACGGACCGTAATTTAGAAATATTATAACGATTCTTTTGTCAACCATTATGTCTGACCTGTTGAAAGATTCAGGGGACTATTTCTATTTTTCATCAAAGTACTGATAAATGCTAAAATTTTTGCACCATCTATTTCATAGGCAAGATGTTTCTTGAATGTTTCTTTTAATTTTATTCTCCTCCTGAAATTTAGTGTATCACAAATTTTCATAACAGAATTTGCTATCTCTGCTGGATCAAAAGGATTGCAAACTTTTCCTAAGTTATATCTTCTTATAGTTATTTCTAAGGATGGATAATTAGACGCAACTACTGGAATTCCTGAACCTATATATTCAGTTAGCCGACCTGGTGTCTGATAAAAATTACCTAAATCATCATTAGGATAAAGTAAAAAACCAACATCAACTTGGGCAATAAGATCAAAAAGTTCTGAAAAAGACAATTTCGGCAAAATTCCCACACGATTGTTAAGACCATACTTATTAATCAATCCTGATAAGAGATAATATGAAGAGGTGTTAGGTTCGCAACCAGTAAATAATAAAATATAATTTTCAGACAATTTCGTGAAAGCCTGTAAAAGTGTATCACTGCACCTTTTATAAGAAAAAGGACCGATGTGTAAACCTATCTTTGTAGATTCTGAATTAATTGCAAGTCCTGATTTTATAACCCATTTCTTTCTTTTCTCAAAATCAAATTGAGCAAAAGGAAAACCTCTTGGCAATGATGTCCGGACTACTAATGGTAATTGTTTCAGATTATAATATGTTTTAAAAAACATGGCTCTATTTGGGTCATTTACCACAACAAGATTTGCTCGTTTCATTAAATGACGCTCTAATAGGACACGGAATTTATACTTGTTTGGGTCCAAAAAGTCCTGTGTGTGATATATTAAAGGATCCTTAAAGTTAATTTGACACAAAATAGAAATATAGATATTATGTGGAGAATATAAATAAAATAAGTCATACTTTTTTTTCTTTCGGTTAAGACCTTATAAGATGTTTTTAATACTCTGACAATTCTGTTTGATGAGCCATCTACCGTTTTAATCTTACGAAGTTTTTTACTAATCCCCATAATTTTTTCTATTTCCAAAATACTGCT
>CBFGJR010000043.1:0-5358 GCA_965649145.1 Caldifarciminota bacterium
AAGGTCCATAGTTTTTAAAAAAATCACTTAAAAATAAATCACTCCAGAAGGAATGATTATTAGAGTAAAAGTTTTTCCAGATTCAAAAAGGAATGAAATTATAAAAATTTCTGAAAATTCTTTTGAAATAAAGGTAAGGGAAAAGCCGGTAAAGGGTGAAGCAAATAAAAAGGTAATTAAAATTCTTTCAGATTATTTTAAAGTTCCAGAATCAAAAATAAGAATTATAAAAGGTTTTAAAGAAAGAAATAAGATTTTTGAAATATATATATAAAGAAAAAAAATTTCAAATTTAACTTGACAAATTGAATTTAATATTGTATAATTAAACACCCCAAAATTAAAGGCCCGTAGCTCAACAAGGTAGAGCGTCGGATTCCAAATCCGATGGTTGGGGGTTCAAATCCCTCCGGGCCTGTTTTAAATAAGGAGAATGACCCCTAAATGAGGGATATATTTTTTTTATCTTGTTCTGTTTGTAAAAGGAGAAATTACAGAATTACAAAATCTAAGGATAAAAAAATGGTAAAAATGGAAATAAGAAAGTATTGTAAATGGTGTAAAAAGCATACGGTGCATAAGGAAACAAAAATTAAATAATAAACCATGAATCCAGTTTTAAAAACATTAAATTTTTTGCGTGAGGTAAAGGTGGAAATGGATAGAGTAGCATGGCCTGAAAGAAAGATTGTTATGAGTGCTACCGTAGGTGTAATTATATTTTCAATTATTGTATCTATTTTTATTTTTTTGCTGGATTTTATATTTTCAAGATTTATTGGCTTAATACTGAGATGAAAGATTTAAAAGAAGAAACTCAGTGGATAGTTTTCTGGACACTTTCAGGAAGGGAAAACAAAGTTAAAAAAATCTTAGAGAATTTTATAGAGGAAAAAAATTTGAAAGATAAAATAAGACAGGTTCTTGTTCCCACAGAGACAAAAATTAGAATTTTAAAGGACGGAAGAAGAATACCCCATGCAAAGCCCCTTTTTGCCGGTTATGTACTTGTTGAAATAAAAAAGGATGCAAGAGAGGTAATTACAATGCTTCAAAACTATGCAGGTTTAAGGCCATTGCTTGCAAGAGACCCTACAAAAGATATTCCAATCCTAAGGAAAGAGGAGGTTGAAAAACTTCTTTTAACAATAAGAGAGGAACAAGAAAGGAAAAAGGCAGAAAGTCCATTTTTACCAGGGGATAAGGTAAGGATCCTTGTGGGCCCTTTTGAAAATTTCACAGGAATAGTTGATAAAGTTTTCCCTGATAAGGGAAAATTAAATGTAGTTGTTACCATCTTTGGAAGAGCAACAATGGTTTTTGACCTTGATTTTGATATGGTGGAAAGAGTGAGGTAAAAAATGAAAGGAAAAAAGGAAATTGTTACTCAAATAAAATTACAAATACCTGCGGGGCAGGCTAATCCTGCTCCTCCCGTAGGTCCTGCTCTTGGACAGCATGGAGTTAATATAATGGAATTCTGTAAGAGGTTCAATGAATCAACGAAAAAAATGGAGGCAGGTCTCATTATTCCTGTTGTTATTACTGTTTACAAGGATAGATCTTTTGATTTTGTTTTAAAAACTCCTCCTGCTTCTGTTTTGTTAAAGAAGAAGGCTCAAATAGTTAAAGGTTCTGGAGAGCCTAATAAAGTAAAGGTTGGTAGGGTTACGAAAAAGGATATTGAGGAGATAGCGAAAATGAAAATGAATGACTTAAATGCAAATAGCTTAGAGGGAGCTATGAGGATTATTGAAGGAACAGCAAGAAGTATGGGAATTGAGGTTGTGGAATCTTAAAGGAGGCAGATATGCCAAAACACAGTAAAAGATTTTTGGCTTTACTTGAAAAAGTGGAAAAGAATAAGTATTATAAACCTGAAGAGGCTATACCTCTTTTAAAGAACATTGCTACAGCCAAGTTTCCTGAAACAGTGGAATGTGCTATTAAGTTGAATGTTGATCCAAGAAAGGCTGATCAGATGGTTAGGGGAACATGTCTTTTACCCTATGGAACAGGTAAAAAGGTTAGGGTTCTTGTTTTAACTCCAGGTGAGGGAGAAAAAGAAGCTCTTGATGCTGGTGCTGATTATGTTGGATTTAAGGAGTATATTGAAAAGATAAATCAGGGTTGGTTGGATTTTGATGTTGTTGTCACAACTCCTGAAGCTATGAAAGATGTTTCAAAATTAGGTAAAGTTTTAGGTCCGAGGGGCTTAATGCCTTCGCCTAAAACGGGAACTGTTACAAAGGATATAGGAAGGGTTGTAAAGGAGCTTAAAAAAGGAAGAATAGAATTTAAGGTTGATAAAACAGGTAATATTCATGCTCCTATTGGTAAGGTTACTTTTTCCGAGTCAGAGTTAATTGAAAATTTTTATGCCTTTTTGCATGAAGTTTTAAATGCAAGACCACAAGGTGTAAAGGGAAACTATATTGAGAAAATAACACTTTCAACAACCATGGGACCTGGTTTAAAAATAGATTTAAACTATGCAGTTGAAGAGGCAAAAAGGAGGAAGACCTGATGCCTTCGGCACAAAAAATTAAAACTCTTGAAAGTTATACCAAAATTTTAGAAGATGCTAAGGCTCTGTATGTGGTTGATTTTGCCGGATTTAATGTAGCTGAACTCGATGAATTAAGGAAAAAAATAAAAGAAGAAAAAGGGCTATTAAAAGTTGGTAAAAATACTCTCCTTAAAATAGCACTCAATAACTTGAAAATAGAAGGACTTGAAAAGTTTCTTTCGGGTGTTTCTGCATTACTTTTAGCTTACGAGGACCCTGTTTCACCTTTAAAAGTTTTTTATGAATATTCAAAAGAAAAGGAAAAGGGGAAAATTAAAGGTGGTTATTTAGAAGGTAAAATAATCTCTGAAAAAGATGTAAACATACTTGCAAAATTACCTCCCAGGAATGTATTAATACAAAATTTACTTTCAAGAATAGAGAATCCACTTTATGGATTTCTATTTGTTTTAAGTGGACTTTTAAGAAATCTTTTATATGTTTTGGTTGAAATTAAAAATAAAAAAGAGGGTTCTAATCCCTAATTAATTTTTATTCAAAGGTAAAAAATGGCACAAAAATTAACTTTGGAAGAGATAATAGGTGGGATAGAAAACCTGACAGTGCTGGAACTTGCGGAGTTAATCAAGAAACTTGAGGAAAAATTTGGAGTATCAGCACAGGCTCCTGTTTTTGCAGCAGCTCCCGGTACCGTTCCTGGTACAGTTCCCGCAGAAGTAAAGGAAGAAAAAACTGAATACATTGTAATTTTGCAAGATGCTGGAGCTGAAAAAATAAAGGTTTTAAGGGAGGTAAGAGCAATAACAGGTTTAGGACTTAAAGAGGCTAAAGAATTGATTGATTCTGTTCCAAAACCTATTAAAGAAGGTGTATCAAAGGAAGAGGCTGAAGAAATAAAGAAAAAACTTGAAGCCTTGGGTGCAAAAGTGGAGTTAAAATAAAAAGAGTTTTTCTTGATATAAAAAAATATAAAAAAGCCGGTCCGATACCGGCAAAAATTTTTTATAAATTTTAAAATGTTAAAAAAAAGAATTGGATTAAAAAAGGAAATTTTACCTATACCGGATCTCTTAAAAATTCAGATAAGTTCTTTTAAAGAGTTTCTTCAGGAAGACATAGAGCCAGAAAAAAGAAAAGATGTTGGTTTAGAAAGTCTTTTAAGAGAATTTTTTCCGGTTGAAGATCCTGGGAAAAAATTTGTACTTGAATATGCAGGATACAGGGTAGAAAAGCCAAGATTTACTCCTGAAGAATGTATTGAAAAAACTTTAACATACAGTGCTCCTATTTATGTTAAATTTCGCTTAAGAGAACTTGATATAGAAACAGGTAAAACTAAAAAAGTAAGGGAAGAAGAAGTTTTCTTTCTTGATTTACCTCTAATGACCCAGAGGGGAACTTTTATTGTAAATGGCATTGAAAGGGTTATTGTTAATCAATTACACAGATCCCCGGGAGTTTATTTTGATATAGATCAGGAAGAAGGAAAATATAAATATGTTGCCCTTTTTGTTCCCTATAGAGGTCCATGGATTGAATTTTCAATAGATTCCCAAAAAGTATTCGGAGTTACCATACTTAAAAGGAGGAGATTTCCAGTTACAAGAATAATAAGAGCAATGGGGTATGAGACTAATTCAGATATTTTAAGATTATTCTTTGGTGAACCTGAGATAAAGCCATTAAAATCAATTGAGCCGGAACTTTACATCCTTGCAGAAGAAATAACAGGTCCACAGGGTGAGCTTCTTTATGATACATTAGATTTAGTTACAGAAAAGGTTATTGCTGGTTGTGAAGCAATTGGTCTTCAAGGTGCAAAGGTTTATAATGTTGGAACTCCTGGTCTTGATGTTATTGTGGCCACAATAAGACATGATAGAGCTAAAACAAAGTATGATGCACTTGTTGCTATATACAGGTTACTAAAATATATTGCACCACCAAGTTTAGAAGAAGCAGAAGAATTTTTCAATGAAACCTTCTTTTCAAGAGTTAGGATGGAACTTGGGGCAGTGGGAAGGTATAAACTCAATGCAAGACTTGGTCTATCTATTAATGAAGATGTTCACGAACTAACAAAGGAAGATTTAATAGCCCTTTTCAAAAAACTTCTTGATCTATATAATGGAAACGAAAAACCTGATGATATAGACCATCTTGAAAATAGAAGAGTAAGGCGTGTTGGTGAACTTCTTACAAATCATCTCAGGATGGCATTTATGAAGCTCCAGAGAAACATAAAGGAGAAGATGCTCTCAGAAAGGGATCAAATTTTGACGCCAAGACAGTTAATTAATCCTAAAATTCTTGCAAATCTTTTAAAATCTTTCTTTACAGTTAATAGGCTCTCCCAATTTCTTGATCAAACAAATCCTCTGGCTGAATTAACGCACAAGAGAAGACTCTCAGCTTTAGGTCCAGGAGGTTTAACAAGGGAGACAGCTGGTTTTGAAGTTAGAGATGTTCATCCTAGCCATTATGGAAGACTCTGTCCAATTGAAACTCCTGAAGGTCAGAATATTGGTCTTATTACTTCCTTAACCACCTATGCTGAAGTTGATGAATTCGGTTTCATAAAAACACCTTTAAGAAGAGTAGTTAATGGAAAAGTTACAGATGATATTGTTTTTATGACACCTGTTGAAGAAAAGAATTATAAAATAGCACCTGCGGATATAGAAATCAATGAAAAGGGTGAAATTGTTCAGGATTTTGTTCCTGTGAGATTTGGAGGTGGTTACCCTACTGTTAGAAAAGAAGAAGTTGATTTTATTGATGTTTCACCAAGACAGCTCGTTTCTCCTTCAGCATCCCTTATTCCTTTT
>CBFGJR010000043.1:5458-8877 GCA_965649145.1 Caldifarciminota bacterium
TTTGGAGGTGGTTACCCTACTGTTAGAAAAGAAGAAGTTGATTTTATTGATGTTTCACCAAGACAGCTCGTTTCTCCTTCAGCATCCCTTATTCCTTTTTTGGAGCATGATGATGCTAATAGAGCCCTTATGGGTTCCAACATGCAAAGACAGGCTGTTCCACTACTTGAGCCAGAAGCCCCTTTAGTTGGAACAGGAATGGAAAGAAAGATAGCATATGATACAGGGATGGTACTTCTTGCAAAAAGGGATGGTATTGTGTTGGAAGCTGATGCCAGAAAAATTGTTATAAAACCGGATAAACCCTCCAAAACTGCTCCCTTTGAAGAGGAGGATCTTGACATATATTATTTAACAAATTTCAAAAAGACCAATCAGGAGACAATCTTACATCATAGAGTGAGAGTTAAACCAGGTGACAGAGTGAAAAAGGGAGATTTGCTTGCAGATAATGCTGCCACAGATATGGGAGAGTTATCCCTGGGAAGAAATTTACTTGTAGCTTTTGTCCCTTGGTATGGATATAATTTTGAAGATGCTATCGTGGTTTCAGAAAGATTGGTAAAGGAAGACCTCTTTACCTCAATACATATAAAGGAACTTGAAACAGCTGTGAGAGAAACAAAATTGGGTCCAGAAGAAATAACAAGGGATATTCCAAATATAAGTGAAGAATCTTTAAAAAATCTTGATGAATATGGAGTAATAAGAATAGGAGCAGAAGTTAGTCCTGACGATATTGTTGTAGGAAAGGTTTCACCGAAGGGTGAAAAGGAGTATTCTCCTGAAGATAAGTTAATTCAAGCAATTTTTGAACATAAGGCAAGAGAGGTAAAAGATTCATCCCTGAGAGTACCACCTGGAGTTCAGGGTGTTGTAGTTGATGTGGTAATTTTAACGAGAAACTTTGATCATCCTCTTGCTAAAAAGATAATAAGAGAAAGAAGACAAAAACTGGAAGAGGAATTTTTGAGAAAGAGGGAAAAGGTAATATATTCTTTGAGAGACAGACTTTCTAAAATTTTACTTGGTAAAAAAACGGAGACCTCTCTGAGAGATAAAAGAGGGAAAATTCTTTTAAGAAAGGGTAGTATTTTTAGTGAAGATTTCTTCAGGGGAACTAGATATCTTGATGTAATTTTTGAAGAAGGGTTTTTGGCTGGTAAAAGGGAAGAAAAGGAAGTTATAGAATTGTCAAAGAAGGCAAATGAAAAACTTGAGGAGATACAAAAAATATATCAATACAAGAAACAGCTTGTAGAAATTGGAGATGAATTACCTCACGGTGTTAATATGTTGATTAAGATATTTATTGCCCAGAAGAGAGAATTGAAAGAAGGAGATAAATTAGCTGGAAGACATGGAAATAAAGGGGTGGTGGCTAAAATTGCTTCTGTTGAAGATATGCCATTTCTTGAAGATGGGACACCTGTTGATATTGTTTTAAACCCTCTTGGTGTTCCTTCAAGAATGAATGTAGGTCAGGTTCTTGAAACGATACTTGGTTGGGCAGCAAAGAAAAAGGGAGTATACTACGCCTGTCCAGTTTTTGAAGGTATGAGTATTGAGGAAATTGAAAAGGAATTAAAGGAGGCTGGTCTTCCACCCAACGGGAGAGTGAAAATAAGGGACGGAAGAACTGGTGAATTTCTTGACAAGGAAGTCACTGTTGGTTACATTTATATGATGAAACTTGTTCATATGGTTGAAGATAAGATTCATGCAAGAGCTGTGGGTCCCTATTCCATGATAACACAGCAACCCTTGGGTGGAAAAGCAAGGTTTGGAGGTCAGAGATTTGGAGAAATGGAAGTTTGGTCACTCGAAGCCTATGGAGCAGCCTATACTCTTCAAGAAATTTTGACTGTTAAATCCGATGATGTTAAGGGAAGGAATAGGTTGTATCAAGCTGTTATAAGAGGAGAAGAGGCGCCTGAGCCCTCTTTACCGGTTTCTTTTGATGTATTGTTGAATGAATTAAGAGGGCTTTGTTTAGATGTAGAAATTGAGAAGGAAAAAATTTAGTAAAAAAGGAGGTTAAAGAAATGAAACAAGTAGTAGCAGGATTACAACCTGAGGTTTTGAAGGCAATAAAGATTAAACTTGCATCGCCAGAAGCCATAAGAAGCTGGTCTTATGGTGAAGTAAAAACAGCAGAAACGATAAATTACAGAACTCAAAGACCTGAAAAGGGGGGTTTATTTTGTGAGGTTATTTTTGGTCCAGTAAAAGATTACGAATGTGCCTGTGGAGCATTTAAAGGAAAGAGATTTGCAGGTACTGTTTGTGATAAGTGTGGAGTAGAGGTTACCTCTTCCTCTGTAAGAAGGGAAAGGATGGGTCATATTGAACTTGCTGTTCCAGTTGCCCATATATGGTTTTATAAAATCCCCCCCTCAACAATTGCTCTTTTACTTGATGTAACCTCAAATGATCTTGAGAGCATTCTTTATTATGATAAATATATTGTTATAGATCCAGGTGAAACTCCTTTGCAAAAAAAACAAATTTTAACTGATAAAGAATATGAAGAGTTAATTTTGGAATATAAGGATGGATTCATTGCTGAGATGGGGGCTCCTGCAATAAAGAAGCTCCTTAAAGAACTTGACCTTGAAGAACTTTCCGCAGAACTCCGTGTTAAATTGAGAACAGAAAAAACAACTCAGATGAGGGGTAAGGTTTTAAAAAGATTACAGATTGTGGATGCCTTCATAAATTCAGGGAATAAACCTGAATGGATGATTCTTGAAGTATTACCTGTAATTCCACCAGATTTAAGACCTCTTTTTCCTCTTGAAGGAGGAAGATATGCGACAAGTGATTTAAATGACCTTTATAGAAGGGTTATAAATAGAAATAACAGAATCAAGAATATAACAAAAATGGGGGCACCTGAAATAATTTTAAGGAATGAAAAGAGATTATTGCAGGAAGCAGTTGATGCTCTTTTAGATAATTCAAGAAGGTCAAGACCTGTTATGGGTAAGCAGGGTAAGCCCTATAAGTCCCTGTCGGATATGTTAAGAGGTAAAAAGGGTAGATTTAGAAGAAATCTCCTGGGTAAGAGAGTTGACTATTCAGGTAGATCTGTTATTGTTGTTGGTCCTGAATTGAAATTGAATGAAGTAGGAATTCCCAAGGAAATGGCTCTTGAACTTTTTAGACCTTTTGTTGAGAGAAGATTGGAAAAGAAGGGAATTGCTGAATCCTTAAGAAGTGCAAGAAAACTTGTTAGAGAAAGGCCAGTGGAAGTCTGGGAGATTCTGGAGGATATTGTTAAGGACCATCCTGTTTTATTAAATAGGGCCCCCACCCTTCACAGAGTTTCAATACAGGCTTTCTACCCTAAATTAATAGAAGGGAAAGCCATACAGTTACACCCCCTTGTATGTGTTCCTTTTAATGCTGATTTTGAC
>CBFGJR010000043.1:8972-20350 GCA_965649145.1 Caldifarciminota bacterium
CCCTTCACAGAGTTTCAATACAGGCTTTCTACCCTAAATTAATAGAAGGGAAAGCCATACAGTTACACCCCCTTGTATGTGTTCCTTTTAATGCTGATTTTGACGGAGACCAGATGGCTGTGCATATTCCCATATCACCAGAAGCAAGACTTGAATCCCATTTTCTTATGCTATCAAGACATAATATTCTTTCACCAGCACATGGATCCCCTCTAATGTCTCCAACACAGGATATAGTGATAGGATTACACTATATAACTAAAATAAAAAAGGGTGCAAAAGGAGAAGGATTAAGGTTTTCTACTTTCAATGAGGCAATTATTGCTTATGAACTCGGAAAAGTAGGTCTCCATGCAGAAATTGAAGTTGGTGAGGTTCCTTTAAAGAATAAAAAAACAAGCGTAGGTAGAATAATATTTAACAAAGCTTTTCCAGAGGGATATGAATACATTAATGAGGAAATGACGAAAAAGAAGTTGCAAGAATTGATAAAAGAAATCTATATGGAAAAGGGTTCCCTTATTTGTGAGGAAGTTCTGGATAAACTAAAGGACCTTGGATTCTTCTGGGCTACACAAGCAGGGATCACTTTCGGTATAGATGAAATGATTGTTCCTCCTGATAAAAAGAAAATCCTTAAAGAAACCGAAAAACAGCTTGAAAAAATAGAAAATAACTTTTTAAAGGGTAGAATATCTGCTGGAGAAAGATACAATGCAATCCTTGATTTATGGACAGAAGTAACTGAAATATTAACTGAAAAAATGGTGGAACTTATGAAAAAGGATAGGGATGGATTTAATTCCATATACATGATGATGAATTCAGGGGCAAGGGGATCCTTAGATCAGGTGAAACAGCTTGCGGCAATGAGGGGTCTTATGGCAAGACCTAAGAGGATAATTGGTTTAACAGGAGAATTTATAGAGACACCTATAAAGTCAAATTTGAAAGAAGGAATGACTGTTCTTGAATATTTTATTTCTACCCATGGTGCAAGAAAAGGTCTTGCTGATACTGCTCTTAAAACAGCTGATGCAGGTTACCTTACAAGAAGGCTTGTTGATGTAGCTCAATCTGCAGTTATAATTGAGGAAGATTGCGGTACAATTCAGGGAAGAGAAGTAAGTGCTTTAAAAGAGGGCGAGACAGTTATTGAGACTCTTTCAGAAAGAATAGAGGGACATTTTTCAGCAGAGAATGTTAGAAACCCCTTTACAGGTGAAGTTATTGTTAAAGTTGGCGAATTGATAACAGAGGAAAAGGCTAAAGAAATTGAAGATCTTGGAATAGAGAAAATTAAGGTCCGCCATGTTTTAACATGTGAATCAAAAGGTGGAATCTGTGTAAAATGTTATGGTAAGCATCTCGGGACCGGTAGAGTTGTAGAAATAGGTGAACCTGTTGGAGTCCTTTCTGCTCAGAGTATAGGAGAGCCGGGTACACAACTTACTTTAAGAACCTTCCATATAGGTGGAGCTGCTACAAGAGTTCTTGAAAAATCAAAACATGAGGCACCTTTTCCAGGAAAGATTGAATTTCTAAACTTAAATATTTCAGAAAACAGTGAAGGTAAAATAGTTTCTGTTTCTAAAAAAGGAATGATTGTTATAACTCACAGCAATAATCCCGAAGTCAAAAGATACTTTGCTATTCCTCAGGGAGCTGAATTGAAGGTTAAAGATAAATCTGAAGTTGAAAAAGGTGATATTCTTTGTGAATGGGAACCTTATACAATACCAATTCTTGCCACAAAACCTGGTGTGGTGAAATTTGTTGATCTTGAAGAAGGTGTCACATATACTGAAACCGCTGAAGAAGGTAAAGTGGAAATAACAGTAATTGAAGATAGGACTAAGAAACTGCACCCAAGAATTCAAATTTTAAAAGATAAAAAGGTACTTGAAGAAATTGCACTTCCAAAAGAAGCAAGATTAACTGTTAGAGAAGGTCAGGAAATAAAATCAGGTGATACAGTAGCAAAATTGCCAAGGGAGGCTGGTAAGACAAGAGACATTACTGGTGGGCTTCCAAGGGTGAATGACCTTTTTGAAGCTAAAATTCCAAAAGATAAAGCAATTCTGTCTGAGATAAGTGGTATTGTCAGAGTTGGAAAACCAGAAAAGGGCTTCAGAGAAGTTAAAATAATTTCTGAATCAGGACTTGAAATGTCATATAGAATATCGTACAGTAAGTATCTTCTTGTTGATGACGGAGAGAAAATAAACGCAGGTGAACCATTAACTCTTGGACCTGTTGATCCCCATGATATACTCAGAATTAAAGGTAGAATTGATGTTCAAGAATTTCTTTTAGACCAAATACAGGAAATTTATAGGCTCTCCGGTGTAAGAATTCATGATAAGCATATAGGTATAATTGTAAGACAGATGATGAGAAATGTTAAAGTAGAAGATCCTGGAGACACACATTTTGTTAGAGGACAATTTGTTAATATAGAGCAATTAGAGGAAGAGAATAAAAGAACAAGGGAAAGAGGAGGAAGACCTGCAGTTTATTCTCCTGTTCTTCTTGGGATATCAAAGGCTGCTTTATCTACAGACAGTTTCATTTCTGCTGCATCTTTCCAGGAAACAACAAGAGTTCTTGCACAAGCAGCTCTCTATGGAAAGAAGGATGAATTAAAAGGCTTAAAAGAGAATGTTATTGTTGGCTCACTTGTCCCATGTGGAACGGGTTTGAGGGAATTCCAGCAAATAAAAGTCTTACCCAAAATTGAAGAAGAAGAGCAGTATCTTGCAGCTTAAATATGGAGAATTTTAATTTTTATGAGATAGAAAAAAAATGGCAAAAGTTCTGGGAAGAAAATAATTTATTTTCTGCACCGCATATTCCAAAGAATAAAATGTATGTTCTTGGTATGTTCCCCTATCCCTCCGGTGACCTTCATATGGGACACGCAAGAAATTATACAATAACAGATGTCCTTGCCAGATATTTCAGGATGAAAGGATACGATGTTCTTCATCCTTTTGGATGGGATGCTTTTGGATTGCCTGCTGAGAATGCTGCAATTAAAAGGAATATACATCCAAGAGAATGGACTTTTAAAAACATTGAAGATTCAAAAGTAGATATTAAAAAAATGGGAATTTCCTATGACTGGTCAAGAGAAATTTTTACCTGCAAACCTGATTATTATAAATGGACACAATACCTTTTCCTTTTACTTTACAAAAGGGGTTTAGCCTATAGAAAGAAAGCTTTTGTCAATTTCTGTCCCTCCTGCCAGACAGTTTTAGCTAATGAACAGGTTGTTGATAAAAAATGTGAAAGATGCGGAGCCTATGTTACGAAGAAAAATCTTCTTCAATGGTTTTTTAAAATAACAGAATATGCAGATAGACTTCTTGAAGATTTAAAATATCTTGAAGGGAAATGGCCAAAACAGGTTATTGAAATGCAAAGAAACTGGATTGGTAAAAGTGAAGGTTCAAAAATTGTATTTAGGTTAAAGGGGAAAGATATTAATTTGCCAGTTTTTACCACAAGAATTGACACGATATTTGGTGTAACCTTCCTTGTGATTGCACCTGAACACGAATTGATGGAAGAAATTATAAAAATTTCACCTAATAAGGATGAGCTTATAAGATACAGGGAAAAATCAATTTTAAAGTCAGATATAGAAAGAACAAAAGAGGAAAAGATAAAAGACGGTGTTTTTACAGGACTCTATGCTATTCATCCTTTAACTCAAGAAGACCTACCGATTTATGCAGCAGAGTATGTTCTTACCCATTATGGTACAGGAATAGTTATGGGTGTTCCTGCTCATGATCAGAGAGATTTTGAGTTTGCTAAAACCTTTGGACTCAAAATTAAAATAGTTATCCAGAAAGATGGATACCCCAGTGATGTTAAGGATATGAATTCAGCAATGGAGGAATATGGAATTATGGTTAATTCAGGTGAATTTTCCTCTTCAACCTCAGAAGAGGGAATTAGAAGACTGAATGAATATTTAAAAGAAAAAAATCTTGGAGGATATGAAGTTTCCTATAAAATTAGAGACTGGCTAATTTCAAGACAGAGGTACTGGGGTGCTCCGATACCTATTATCCATTGTGAGAAATGCGGCATTATTCCCGTTCCTGAAAGGGATTTACCTGTTTTACTTCCTGAAATTGTAGATTACATTCCAAAAGGAGTAAGTCCGCTTGAATCTTCAGAAGAATTCATAAATACAATTTGTCCGCACTGTAAGGGAAAAGCAAAAAGAGACCCGGATACAATGGATACCTTTGTTGATTCTTCCTGGTATTTTTTAAGATATATTGACCCTTTTAATAGCGAAAAAATTTTTGATAAGGAACTTGTTGAAAAATGGATGCCAGTTGACTTTTATGTTGGAGGAGTTGAACATGCGACAGGACACTTGATTTATTCAAGATTCATTCATAAGGTTTTCTACGATGAAGGTCTTGTTCATACTCCAGAACCTTTTGAAAGGCTCTTTTCACAGGGAATGGTTTTAAAGAGAACAAAGGAAGGTCTCCTTGAAATGATGAGTAAAAGGGCTGGTAATGCAGTATTAATAAGAGATTTTGTCAAAGAAAAAGGTGCCGATGTAGCGAGAGTTTATACCCTTTTTGCTGGTCCACCTGAGCAGGATTTTGAATGGACCCAGGAAGGAGTTAAAGGAGCCGAGAGATTCCTTATAAGAGTTAAAAGAATTATAGAAGAAAATAAAGAGGTTTTTATAAAGGCTAAAGAAAATCCACCTTTAAATTATGATGATAAAGAGAAAAAATTGCTTTATAAATGTTACAGTGTTATAAAGAAAGTAACAGAGGATATAGAAAACTTCAAATTCAATACAGCACTTGCATCCTTAATGGATTTTGTGAATGCTCTGTATAATTTTGAAAACAAAAATTCACCTTCTTTTGCCCATTCTTTATATATACTTATTAAACTTCTTTATCCCTTTGCGCCTCATCTTTGTGAAGAGTTATGGTCTTATAGAGGGGAAGGTTCTCTTATGAAAAAAGATTGGCCCAAAATACATGAGAAATTTTTAAAAGAGGAAAAAATTGTTATACCAGTTCAAATCAATGGAAAAGTGAGAGGTCAGATTGAAATAGAACTTGATTTTGATGAAAAAGAGGTTATTGAGATTGCTAAAAATTCACCAAATGTTAAAAAATACATTGATAACAAAAAAATAAAAAAAGTTCATTATGTAAAAGGCAAAATTATAAGTTTTGTCATTGAGTGAAAAGTGGAATTAAAAGTCTTGAAATTTCAGTAGATAAAATCAAAGGAGTAGGTTACAGAAGGAAAAAGATTTTTTTAAAAGCGGGTATAAAAACTTTAAAAGATCTTTTATATTTTAGACCAAGAAAATATATTGATAGAAGATTAATAAAAAAGATAAAAGACATTAAAGAGGGTGAAGAAGTTGTTGTTATGGGAAAAATTTTTACAAGGGGTGAAAGAAAGACAAGGGATAAAAAATTATTCATAGTTATAATAAGAGACGATACAGGATTTATGGAACTTGTTTTTGTAAATACACCCTATATGAAGGACTATTTCCCACTTGATAAAGAAATTATTGTTTCAGGTAAAGTAAAAAGGTTTGGTTTTATTTATCAGATTTTTCATCCTGAGTTTGAAATACTTGATAAAAAAAGAAGTGATTTAATTCATGCAGGGAAAATAGTTCCCATATACAGTAGTATAGGCAAAGAACTTAAATCTCAAATTTTAAGAAAAATCATTCATGAGGCTCTATCAGAGTTTATAGATTTAATTCCTGAAACAATCCCAGAAGAGCTCAGAAGAAAATTCGGTCTTTTAAGTAAAAGAGAATCTATTAAAAATCTTCATTTCCCTTTATCTTATGAATTTCTCGAAAAAAGCATTTATACTTTAAAATTTGAGGAGTTTTTTTATTTCTTTTTAAAACTTTTTATATATAGGAGAAAAAAAACAAAAGCCCCTCCTTTTATTTCGCCCCCAAATTTAACAAAAAAATTCCTTGATAATCTGCCTTTTGAATTAACAGATTCTCAGATGAGGGCAATAAAGGAAATTGAAATTGATTTGTCAAAACCCTATTCAATGCGCAAACTTCTTCAAGGTGATGTGGGTTCAGGGAAAACAGTTATTGCTATTTATGCCGCACTGAAAGCCATAGAAAATGGATACCAGGTTGCCTTCATGGCCCCAACTGAAATTTTAGTTTTTCAACATTATGAAACTTTTTTAAATTTTTTGAAAGAACTTAATATTTTTTGTGATATTTTAACAGGGAATAGAACTTTAAAGGAAAAAAGGGAAATATATGAAAGAGTGAAAAGGGGAATAACACAGATTTTGATCGGTACCCATACCCTACTTGAAGAAAAACTTGAATTTAAAAATCTTGGACTTGTTATAATAGATGAGCAACACAAATTTGGTGTTTCACAGAGAGCAAGATTACTCGCAAAGGGAGAAAGTCCACATTTTCTTGTTATGACAGCAACTCCAATACCCCGTACTCTTGCTTTAACCTACTATGGTGATCTGGATATTTTAACTTTAAAGGAAATGCCTCCAGGAAGAGGAACTGTCCAAACTAAGGTTATTTACCTTAAAAATAGGGAGGAGTTTTACAGGAGATTTTTTGATGCTCTAAAAAAAGAAAATGCAAAGGCATATGTTATTGCACCCCTAATAGAAGAATCGGAAAAACTTGATACAAAATCCTGTATTGAACTATATAATGAATTGAAAAATAAATGGGCTAAAGATATTTCAATAAGTTACATTCATGGAAGAATGAAAAAAGAAGAAAAGGATAAGATAATGCAAAAATTTAAAAATGGTGATATAAAAGTCCTTGTCTCTACAACAGTGCTAGAAGTTGGAATAGATGTTCCTGATGTTAAATATATGGTTATTGAAGGAGCAGAAAGACTCGGACTTTCTACCTTACATCAGTTAAGGGGAAGGGTTGCAAGAAAATTAGAAAGAGGTTTCTGTTTTATTTTCTGTTCAAAAGATATGCCAGCTGAAACCTTAAAGAGGATTTCTGCTTTTAGGAAAACACAGGACGGATTTAAACTATCAGAACTTGATTTAAAATTAAGAGGTCCTGGAAACATACTCGGATACGCACAGTCAGGTTTTTTTTCCTTTAAATTTGGTGATTTAGTTGAGGATAAGGAACTTTTAATAAAGGTGAGAGAAACTATAAGAAATTTATTAACTGTTGACCCTTACTTAGAAAAAGGAGAAAATGTTATTTTAAGAGAAAATTTATCTCTTGATGAAAGATTATGGCTCACTGAGATAGGTTAAATTTAAAAGTTTATTCTGACTCCAAAGTTTATTTCATATCTTTTATTCGTTATCCCCTGAATGTTATCCTTGTTTGAATTATAAAGAATACCAAAACTTCCTGTTATATCCTCAGTAAATCTGAAATTTAAAGTTCCATTAAGATTTGTAGTTGTATTATTCTGCTGTTCAATTCCTTTAATTTCTGTTCTATTATTCTGGTTTGTAAAAGAGAGATTTGCATTTACTTCTGATTTTACTTTTAAAAATCCAAATAATTTCTGTGAAATTGATCTTGAAATTGCAAAATCAAGATTAATATTAATTCCCTTTGATTTTGTTTTAGATTCGGTGACAAAACCGCTTGAGCTTGATAAATTTATTGTTTCGTTTTTATTATAATTCAAAGTAAATCCCCAACCATTCCTTGTTCTTCCCTGAATAGAAAAGAGAGGTGTGAAATTCTTAGATCTTCTCTCATTTAAAACATTTGTTCCCTCGTCTTTTGATATATCAAGATTATATGATGTTTTAAGAGATAAACTTGAAAGTAATGGGTCTAAAAATTTAATCCTCTTGTGTAACATATCCACCTGAATTGTTATATTGGGGAAATTCTGACCCTTCGTAATTGTTTTTGTCCTCTGATAGGGAAGGTAAGTTGAATTATTTCTTAACCCATAAGAAAGATTTACACTTACTTCCTGAATTCTTGTCCCAGTATTCAAATTCAAATTTCTTGAATCATTTATATTATTATTTATGTTTTCCACATAATCAATACCAGGATTCATTGTTTTTCCTATTTCATAAAGGAAACTCGGGCTTTTTCGTAATTCATAATATCTTGAATTAAGGTTCCTTGAATAATTTACATTAATTGGTTGAAAAATACTCCTCAATTTATTTATATCCTTTAATGCTTCCCTGTTCCCTAAACCTACAATAAAATATATAATTTCAAATGTGTTAACATTACCCTGAACTATATAATTTGATGTGTTATTTACAGTTCTTAAAGGATTAATACTGTCCTTCTGATTTAAGGGGTCATGGTCATCACTGAATGTTGGGTTATAAGAAAAACTCAGGTTCCCTATAAATTTTTTGAGATTTAAAGGAAGTGTGGGATTATATTTAAAGGAATAATAGGAAGTCCTTTTTATATCCTTCCCGTAGAATTTATTTGTTAACCTTTTTAGACCTATATCATAGTCTATTTTACCTCCAAAATCAATGCTTATTGAGTTTAGGGGAGATATTCCTGAGAAACTGTAATCAAGGTTCCCTCCTTCTCTTTTATAAATATTTGTTTGAACAAATAGAGAATCTCTTGGGTCAAAGGATAAACCCTTATTTTTAACCCTTGAATGAGTTAGGGTAGTATTTATACTCTGCGGAAATGGTTTTAATTTTTGACTCATAAAACTTACACCGCTATAAGGTAAATTAATCCTGTACCCCAGGGATTGCTGAAAGTTTATATTATAACTTAAGTTAGTAGGAGATAGATTATTATTGTATTGATATGAAAAATTGTAATTCATCGGATCAACTGTATATTTCATAATTCTATCTAATATATTTCTTCCTGTTTCCTGATTTCCAACCTTTCTTGATAGGGAAAAGTTAAAACCATTACTGAAAGATGTATTCTTTTCCCTTTCTGCAAGGTCTCCACTTACTCTTACATCGCTCCCAGTTTTAAATAGAGGAAGTTTCTTTGAATTTTTTATAGAATAATTAACTGGAAAATTTAAAAAATTAATGTTTAATATTTTGTCAAGGTTTAATTTTATGTTTCCTCCAAAGTCTTCACTTGAGAAAGTTTCCCTCTGTAAATTCATACCAGAAAAACCTGGTGAGCTTTTAGCGTAGTTTAAACTCATGTTACCAATTTCTCCAATATCCATTGTAACTGTATTTTCAAGAGAATAGGCTCCCTGTCTATCAGGTGATGTAAGTAGAAGTTCATTGAACCATATTTCACCAGAGATTACTTTATTACTTTCATTTTTAACACCTATAATGAACCTGTCTATTCTTTTAAAATTAGGCTCTCCTTTGACATAGTATCCAGGAAAGGATGGATCTGTAAATAGCTTATTTTTGTTTTCCTTATTTCTTTTAAGTTTTAGATTTGTAAAATTTTCAATATCAATTTCATATTTCTTCCATTGGGAAGGAACATTTTCTACTTTATATTCATAATAATTATTTGTATCAACTGTGACAAATTTTACAAAGAAATGGGGCTTGGTACTTAAAGTATCAGGGTAAGATTTTAAATAAAAACTTATTTTTTTGTACTGCCAGTAATCCTGAGGAGAAAAAAGTTTTTTTGTTGCTATTCCATAATCACCCTGTGCAAATTTTTCAAATCTCAAGACAAGTGTTCTTTCTTCCGATTCACCTTCCTGAGTTCTCTCTATAACTGCATCAGGAGGAGGATTATATATATTTGCGTCCTCCTGATTGCTGTATGTTAATACTGTTAAGTTTTTATCGGGGTCTGTTACAGGGTTCCCATTATTAAAAACTCCCTGAGATAAATACTTATTTCCTGTTAGACTTATTTTTGCTATATAAACTGTGTCTATTCCTGAAAATCCAGTAAAAAATACTCTGATTTTTTCAATTCTTATCATTTCTGGATTTCCATATTTCTTTGTAAATTTCTCAAGAGGTATTTTATAAAATTTAAAACCATTATGAATCTGATAATAATCCTTTGTTAAATCAACTACATAGGTAAAGCAATCTTCCCTATCTAAATTAAAACCATCACCGTCAATATCTTCCTTATCAAGTTTCCCATTTCCTTCTGTTCCATTTATTTTATTGATATTTCCGTATTCATAATTATCATTGCCGGCATCACCTTCTGAGCCATCAGGTATCATATCAAGTCCAACATCCTCCCTATCCGCCTGTAATTTTGTATCTTCCCATCCTCCATTTGCTCCATCCTCTGAATTTTCTATTCCTATTCCTATTAGATTTCCCTTTGAATCTCTAAAACAACCATCCTCTGAAATTTCAGAAGCTATATCTATACCCATTATTCCACTTTTACCCTTTACTATCACTTCCAGATAACCGTAAGATGTTATATCAATACCGTCTTTGGAAATAAGTTGATTTAATGAAGCAAATCCAGCATCTCCTTTACTGCCAGGTTTTAAAATTACTTCAAGTACACTTAAAGTTCTGTTACCCTGCTGTCCTGGAATATAGGGGTAAATGTCCTTGTATAAAAATTTATTTGTTTCAAACCATATTAAATTGTTTTCAAAATAATCTTCATAATTTCTTATATATCCATTGGTTGAATCCTTTAAATAGGAAGGTAAAGAACCGTATATCCAGTTAAAATGGTTTAAATCCGCAAAAATTTCAAGTGTGGCTGATTCCATATCATCAAGATAGGCATAATTTCTTGTATTTGGATCGGGAAGGGATTGATTAAATCTTGATAATATTTTTAATTTGGGTTCCCTTAAATCCTTTAACCAGGGAATAAAAGAAAAGAAATTAAAGGGAAGTTCCCTTTCTAAATTTAAATTGGAATTAAAAAGAAAAACTCTTTTAGGCTCCTCACCAAATCTTATTTTTTGCTCTGCAGTTGATTCACCTCTATAGTCAATACCAAAGGTAAGGTTTGAATTTTCTGATATATAATAATTACCCTTTAAATTCATAAAGGTTCTTTTTTTAGTCTGAAATAGGGCTCTTTCACTGAATTTTATCTTTAATTCACGGGAAAGGTCATTTAAATAGTCCTTATTCAAAATTTGCATAATTCCTGAATCATAATCAATTATATAATCTTTACCAGGTTCCCATTTTTCGCTTCCAAAATAAACCTCCTCAGAATTTTTTACAATTCCTGTTAATCCAAGATTAATTGTTGTTGGTCTTCTTTTTGTAACAGTTATAATTTTATAAATGTGATCTCTATTAGAAATTTCTGTTTCTGAAAAGGTTCTGTAAATTATTGTATCTTTTACACTCAAAGAATCATAGGCAAAGGGTTCAAGTTTTGGAAAGAACAAATAACCATTAACATAGGGAATAAAATTTGT
>CBFGJR010000044.1:0-4549 GCA_965649145.1 Caldifarciminota bacterium
ATATACCAAAAGAAATCCCAAAAGAAGGTTTTGGTGTTGTTGAGGCGCCAAGGGGAACACTTTACCATCATTATCAAACTGATGAAAAAGGAAGAATAACAAAGGCAAACCTTTTAGTTGCAACCCAGAACAATTCAGCAAGGATTGCAATGTCAGTTGAGAAAGCAGCAAAAGGGCTTATAAAAGGTGGTAAGGTTGACGAAGGAATTTTAAATATGGTTGAAATGGCATTCAGGGCATATGACCCATGCCATGCCTGTGGAACCCATTCAATCCCAGGAAGAATCCCAATAAAGATTTTAATTTATAACAAAGATAGGGAGATTATAAAGGAAATAAAGAATTTCTAAAACACTCGTCTTAGGTCTTGGCAATTCATTAAGAAAAGATGATAGAATAGGTTTATATTTAGTTCAAAAATTAAAAGAAAAATTTAAAGATATAGATTTTATAGCAACAGAAGAGATGGGTTTTTCACTTTTAGATATAGTTTCAGGTTATGAAAAACTCATCATAATTGATTCAATTTTAACAGGTGAAAAAGAAGTTGGTTTTGTTCATGAGATAAAAATTGAAGATTTATTAGTAAATTCGCTAAAATCTTCTCATTATGCAAGTATTCCTGATCTATATCTTCTTTCAAAAAAACTCAATATTCCATTCCCTGAAAAAATTTTTATCCTTGCAATAGAAGTTAAAGACCCATTTGAAATAAATGAAAATTTCTCAGATGAAATAAAGGAGAAAATTCTGGAGATTGAAAATAAAATTGAGGAAAAGATAAAAAAATATTTAAATATGTAAATCAAAGTTTGAGAAAACTCTCTGATAAATACTGATCAAGTAGGTCCTCGTTATGTATTCTTTTAAAACTTTGTTTTATCATCTTTTTAAATTCTCTTTCATATTTTTTTATTATTTCATCAAAATTAAAGGATTTATATTGAGCAATTATTCTTTCTAAATTTTTGAGATGTTTTTTTGAGATGCTCACAAAAAGATACTTATACTTTTTATGAAACTCAATCAAACTATTTATATTACATTTTGCTTTATCAAACTTAAAAAGTATAAAAACTTTTGTTAAAAATTCCCGCATTAATTTTTTATTTTTCAATCTTTCTTCATCAATCAGTGGAATATAAGGCAATTTTTCTTTGATAGTTTTTGCAAAAATTCCATAGTTTTTTCCATAAGTATTATTTTCTAAATAAATTTTTGCATTTCCAATACCGCAGCTTGGTGATTTTGCTTTTAGAATAAAACCGTGCACACTGTTTAGATTCTTTAAAAAATTGATTGCAAAATTTTCAAGTTCTTGTGTCAAGTCCCTTTTTGTTTTATCTTGAATTGCCCTGATTTCATTTTGAGTTTTATAAAGTTTTATTATTTTCCTTGGTACTCCAAGCCCTATTTCAAACTCAGGACAAACATGAATTAAATTGAATAATTTCTTTATTTTTTTTATAGTTTCATCATTTACAAGAGAACCGTTATACCTGTATGCAAATCCATCAAGGCATGCACTTATAACAACTATTGGTTTCATTCTTTTAAATCTTTTCCCTTATTTTTTCAAAATAATTGAGTGCTTCTGGATTTATAAGATTTTCTTTATTAATTATCATTTCACCTTCTAAAATTTTTTTAACTGCTATTTCAACCTTTTTCATATTTATAGTATATGGGATATCAGGAACTTCTATTATTTTATAAGGAATATGTCTTGGAGATGCCTTTTCCCTTAAAATTTTTCTTATTTTTTCTTCAATTCCTTTCCCAAATTTATACCCCTTTTTCATTTTAACAAATAGTATTATCTCATCTTCATCCTTATACTTTTTACTTACTGCAAGACTATCCTCAATTTCTTCAACATTTTCTAAAACGTTGTATATTTCAGATGTTCCAATCCTCACCCCTCTTATTTTAAGGGTTGCATCAGAACGCCCAAAAAATTTTAGTCCCTTTGTTTTACTATAAAATATTACATAATCACCATGTCTCCAGACATTTTTATTCTTATAAAATTCAAAATATGTCTCTTTATATTTTTTGAAATCAGGATCATTGAGAAAATATAATGGCATTGAAGGAGATGGTGCTTCACAGACAAGTTCACCAACTTCATCAATTACTGGATTTCCATTTTCATCATAAATATTAACTTTCATTCCCAGTGCTTTTGCCTGAACCTCACCTGCATGAACTTTTAATGTTGGGCTCCCTGCAACAAAACAACCGTTTATCTCGGTCCCGCCAGATATAGAATTTAACCATAAATCATCTTTAATATTTTTATAAACATATTCAAATCCTTCTTCTCCAAGAGGTGAACCTGTTTGAGAAATTTCTCTTAAAGATGATAAATCATAATTTTCCTTTGGATTAAAATTATGGGATTTTAAATAATTTATATAAGATGCACTGAGTCCAAATATAGTTATCCTTTCATCCTCAATTATTTTAAACATTCTTCCTATGTCAGGATAAAAGGGATTGCCATCATAAAGAATAATTTTTACATGAAAAAATAAAGAACTCAAAAGCCAGTTCCACATCATCCAGCTTGGTGTTGTTATATATGTAATTACATCATCCTCTTTTAAATCTGTATGAAGATAGAGTTCTTTAAGATGGTTGATAAGCACCCCAATTCCACTTTGAACAATACATTTTGGTTTTCCTGTTGTCCCGGAAGAAAACATTATGAATAAAGGGTCTTCATACTCTGTAGGTTCAAAATCTATTTCATATATCTTTTCTTTTTCTATTAATTCGTCAAAATATAAACAATTTTTCAAGGAAATGGATTTCTTTTTTTCAAAATAAGGAACAATAATAATTTTTTCAATTGATGTAATATTTTTAAAAATCTCTTCAATCCTTTCAATGTTATCATAAATTTTTCCTTTATAAAGATAAAAATCCGTTGTAAAAAGTAATTTTGGCTGAATCTGTGAAAATCTATCAATCAATGCATTTATTCCTGATTCCATTCCAGAAGATGCCCATATTGCCCCGCAGGATGCACAGGAAAGCATAAAGATTGCTGTTTCAATCATGTTCGGCATAAGTGCCACCACTCTTTCCCCTTTTTTAATTCCCAATTTTTTCATTACTTTTTTAGTTTTTGATACAATTCCATATAAATCCTTATAACTTATTTCTTTTTTATTTCCATCCTCTCTTATATAAGAAATTGCTATTTTTTCATCACTAAACCTGAGCATATTTTCAGCATAATTTAATCTTGCCCCTTTAAACCATAACGCACCAGGGAATTTGTTTAAATCATCAACAACCTCTTTAAATTTTTCTTTATATTTTATTTGAGTAAAATCCCATAAATTTCTCCAGAAAAATGGAATATCCCTTATTGAAAAATCATAAAGCCCAAAATAATCTTTTATATTCAAATTATATTTTTCATTTAAAAAGTTTATGAATTTTTTAATGTTTGCTCTTTCTATTATGCTTTTAGGGGGTTCCCACAATACTTTATGCTCTCTTTTCATATTTTAATTTTAAAGCAAAATCCTTTATATTTTAAATATGAAAATAGGAAGATTTCAGGTTATGGCAACACTTCAGGCTGCAAGGGCTTACTCTCTTGGTAAAACTCTTGAAGAGGCAAAAAGTTTTGGATTAAATAGAGCAATATTTTATGCTGCTGCAAAAAAGGGGTTCAAGCCAAAACTTATTAAAGGACCAAGAAAGGTAGCATTTGAAAGAATTAAAGTCCCGAAGGAAAAAATTGAAAAAATAAAAGAGACTTTCGGTATTGAATATATAGGTGATGAGATGGCTTATTCTGTTGAAATAGAAGGTAAAAAATTTTATGTGATAGGTGATGAAATCCAGACACCTGAAGATTTTGAAAAACAGATTGAAAGAAGGTTTGGTGGAAGATGGGAAGAAGCATTTAAAGAAGCAGTTGAGATATGCAAATCCTATGAAAAAGATATACTCCTTTCCCAGCGAAGTTTTTACGAACTTGTTTATAAACCAAGAAGGGATGAACTTGCAAAGAAATGGAGTGAAATTCTTTAATTGGCAAAGATAAAAGAATATTTAACAAAAGAAAAAGAGATCTTTGAAAAGAAAAATGAGCCAGTTAACGAACATTCTGCAAGCCTTTGGGTCGTTTCCTATCCAACCAGCCTCAAGGATAGGGTGCACTACCATTCTTTCATCTTTATAAAATCAAATAACCTGACTCCATTTCTCTTTATATAGCTTTTATCTTTTCCAAAAGGTGCAAAACTTCATTCACTGTTATATGTAAGTTCCTTATTTTTATCAATATTTTTCGAGAACTGAAATCATTTTTATTCACAGATGCCTCCCAGAACCAAAAAGGGCGACAATGAGCATTGTAATAAAATTGCCTGTTACAATTCCAAAACCGTATTTGTCAGTTATTGCAATATTTTGAATAACGGCAAAAGGAAGGGAACCATATATGCTCTGTTAGCGAAGGGGCAAAATCATGATGTATATTCATCTTTGAGTGACTCCTTCACTTCTTTCTGAAAGTTTTCTTTTA
>CBFGJR010000045.1:0-4484 GCA_965649145.1 Caldifarciminota bacterium
AACACCTAAAATTTTTATTCCTGAAATTAAAGAATTTTTCTAATTAAAAAATCTATATTTAAATATATACCATAAAGCCTTAAAACCATCTTTCCATTTTATTTTTTTACCTTCTTTATAAGTCCTTCCATAATAATTTATAGGGGTCTCATATATTCTCCATTTCTTTTGCTTTGCAACTTTAATTGTAAATTCAACTTCAAATCCAAAATCATTCTGTTTTAAATTTATAGAATCAAGCACTTCTCTTTTAAACATTTTATAACAAACCTCAATATCTGAAAGGGTTATGTCACATAAAAGATTTATTAAAAAAGAAATCAATATATTTCCAATAAAATGGTGAAAATAAAGGCATCTATGGGATTTCCCATAAAATCTTGAACCATAAACAACATCTGCCTTATTCTCTAAAATGAGTCTCAGCATCTCATTCCAGTCTCCTGGGTCATATTCAAGATCTGCATCCTGGATAACTATTATATCTCCTCTTGCGTTCTCAAATCCTTTTCTAAGTGCTGCACCTTTACCCATATTCTTTTCCTGAAATATTATATTTAAATAGGGCTTTTCTTTTTTTAATTTATTCAAAATATCTCTTGTACCATCATTTGAACCATCATCAACTATAACAATTTCCTTCTCAATTGGATAATCTATTTTACAGTTTTCCACCATTTCAACAACTTTTTTAATATAATCCTTTTCATTATAAACAGGAATTACTATTGATAATTTCAATAAATAATCTCCTTAAATATCCAGTACCTGAACCTTTTTAGCATTTTCTTCAATAAATTTCCTTCTTGGTTCAACCTTGTCACCCATTAGAATTGAAAAGAGTCTATCAGCCTGTGCAGCATCTTCAAGAGTAACTTTCTTTAAGATTCTTTTTTCTGGATTCATCGTTGTCTCCCACAGTTGTTCAGGGTTCATCTCGCCCAGTCCTTTAAACCTTTGAACAATTACCCCTTTATCTCCAATTTTCTTTAAAATTTCTTCAAGTTCCTCTTCTGTATAAACATAATAAATATTCTTACCTTTTTGAACTCTATAAAGGGGGGGCTGAGCTATATAAAGATAGCCTGCCTCTATTAATGGTCTTAAATATCTATAAAAAAGTGTTAAAAGAAGAGTTCTTATATGGGATCCATCAACATCTGCATCAGTCATTATTATTATTTTATGATACCTTGCTTTTGATGGGTCTTGATCCTCTTCTTCAGGTCCAACCCCTATTACCTGAAATAATGCTTTTATCTCTTCATTTGATAGTATCTTTTCCATACTTGCTTTCTCAACATTCAGAATTTTTCCCTTTAAAGGCAGGATTGCTTGAAATTCTCTCATCCTTGCCTGTTTTGCACTTCCGCCAGCAGATTCTCCCTCCACTATGAATAACTCACTTTCAGAAGGGCTCTTTGAAATACAATCAGCAAGTTTACCGGGTAAAGTATCACTTTCTAAAAAAGTTTTCCTTCTAACAAGTTCCTTTGCTTTTCTTGCAGCCTCTCTTGATTTAGCAGCAAGAATAACTTTTTGAATGCTTTTTTCTGCATCCTTTGGATTTTCTTCAAGAAATCTATAAAATTTCTCATAAAATATTGATTCAACTATTCCTTTTACATGACTGTTTCCGAGTTTTGTTTTCGTCTGTCCTTCAAACTGCGGGTTCCTCATTTTTACATGAATTACAGCAGTTAAGCCTTCCCTTGTATCCTCTCCCTGTAACACAAAACCTTCTTTTAAATATCCATTCTTTCTCCCAAAATCATTCAAACATTTTGTTAATGCAGACTTGAAGCCCGAAACATGTGTTCCACCTTCATGAGTGTTAATTGTGTTAACGAAACTTAAAATATTTTCAAGGTATGAGTCATTATACTCTAATGCAATTTCAACAATTAAATCGTCTCTTTCTTCTTTCAGGTAAAAGGGTTTACAAATCGGATTCCTTGCTTCATCAAGATAATTGATAAAAGAAATAAGTCCGCCTTTATTTTTAAAAATTTCTTCTTTTTTTTCTCTTTCATCCCTCAAAATTATTTCAACATCATCAATTAAGAAGGAAAGTTCTAAAAGCCTTTCCCTTACAATTTCATATTCAAACTCTATCTTTTTAAAAATTTCTCTATCAGGCTCAAACCTTATCTCAGTTCCTCTTTCTTGTGTTTCCCCAACCTCTTTTAACTCTGTTATTTTATATCCCCTTGAAAATTCCTGATACCAAACTTTGCCATCCCTTTTTACCCATACCTTCATATATTCTGAAAGTGCACATACAACAGATGCACCTACACCATGAAGCCCCCCTGAAATCACATAAACCTTTTCATCAAACTTACCACCTGCATGTAATGTTGTCATAACAATCTCAACACCTGGTTTTTTAAGTTCTGGATGAATATCAACAGGTATACCTCTACCATTATCTTTAACAGTGCAAGAGTTATCCTTATGTAGGATAACTTCAATTTTTGAGCAAAAACCTGCGAGTGCTTCATCAACACTATTATCCACGATTTCAAATACAAGATGATGCAAACCTCTTTTCCCAACATCACCTATATACATTGCAGGTCTTCTTCTTACACCTTCAAGACCCGGAAGAACCTGAATTTTTGAAGAATCATACCTTGTTTCTTCCTTTTTCATTCTCCTCCCCTTATTTTTATATCCTTTATAAAATTTTCATTAATTTTTCTATTTATCTTTTCTATAATTTCGTTTTTTAAAAAGTAAATTTCATTTTTTACAAAAGGAGAACTTGTTTTTAAAAAAATAACACCATCCTTTATATTTTCAAAAGATAAATTCTCTTTATATTTTTCAGGTAAAATTTCATTTAAAAAATCCAAAACTTTTATTTCCTTTAACTTTTTTTGAGATAAATTTTTTAAAAAATCATCTATTATCTTTTCTACTTTTTCCATTTGAGATATATATTATAATAAATAAGGATTAATAAATTCAATCAAGTTTTTTAATAATCCAGTAACCTGTTGAAATATGAGATCCACTTATAGATATCTCATTTTTACCAGTACTCAGTAAATTTTTAGGCAAAGGGATAACAAATTCACTAAAATTCTCTATTCCTTTCATATTAAGAACTCCCAAATAATTACCATTGAGATAAATATGAATTTGTTGAAAGGGGAGTTCTAAAAGATTTAAAGAAATTTTATTGTAAAATGTTAATGAATAATTAAAACTTTTTGCTATCCTGCCAACAAGGTAAATTTTTTCAATTTCCTTTTCCTTTATATAGAAATTGAACTTTTCAAATTTTGAAAAAACTCCTCCTTCAACAAATTCTTTTTCATTCATTTTACCTCTGATAGGGAATGGTCTTATCCTTATTAATGGTTCATATAAATAAAAAGAATATTTATGCACCTTTTCAGATAAGGGGTCTCCCACATCTATATAGTCCAAAACTCTGTAGAGCTTTTCTGAATAAGGTTTTTTACCATCTAAAATTTTATTTATTCCAAGCTCAGCTATTTTTACATAATTTCCTGAAAGTGTTTGATGATAATAAACTATACTATCAGCTAAAAATTCAAAATGACTAAACCATGGAACTTCTTCATCGGTTGCATTCCAGTAAATATAATATTTTCCATCCTTTTTAAAATAATATTTTAACAATTCAAAATAATGGGATGGATAATGAAATTTAGAAAACCTTAAAGCTCTCCAATTTTCTCCAAAAGAGAATGAATAAATTCTTCTTCCTGTAAAAAATTTTAAAGTGGCTGAACGAATAGAAATAAATTCTCCCTCTCCTATGTTATTTTTAATCCATTTTGAAGCTATATAAGAGGGATATACTTTATGAATTGTAATGAAAACATTCTTATTTTCAAAATCTATACTTTGAAATAATGGAATCAATAAATAAAATCCATACAGGATATATTTGAGAAAAGGAAAAATTTTAAATTTTTTAACCAGAAAATCAATCCCAAGGACTCCTAAAAGGAAAATAAAAGGAAATAACCAAACAGTATGACGAAGAAGATGGACTCCTGCAAAAACTGTAAGACCTGAAATAATCCAGAAGATTAAAAAATTAAAAAAGGAAATTTTTATGAATTCTTTTGAAATTTCACTCCAAAATGTTTTTTTATAAAAAATCCCAAAAAAACAAAAAATTATAAAACCAAAAGGGAGCTGGCTTGAATAAAATTCAATATTTTTACTTTCCCAAAGCGAGGGATAAAACCCTAAAAAAATCCCCAAAAAATAATCTCTTAAATACTCTATTAAAGACGAAAAAACTGCGGGTAATGAATAAATAAAAAATAGAGACTGGGGATAAATTCCTGTAGGTAAGAATGTTTTTGAAATTATAAAGTATATAATGGAGGGTATTGACCATATTAAAATGAGAAAAAAAGTGTAAATTATAAATTTTTTCTCTTTTTTTATAAAAAAATAAATCAAAAATACTACAAATATAAATATTGATTCAGGAC
>CBFGJR010000046.1:0-4384 GCA_965649145.1 Caldifarciminota bacterium
TGGAATTTACATTTTAAAGAAAGATGGTACTATGAGAAAAATTTTAAGATTGAAATAAGATTTGAAAAATTAATTCTTCAAGGTTATTATATAATTGAACTTTTTTAGAATTTTTTTTAAATTTTAAAAAATTTTATTTTAAAAGGAGGTTAAAATTGAAGGAAGATGTTCAAGTAAGAATTGCCGGTATAGCCGGTGACGGAAGTTTTATTACCGGTGAGGTTCTTGCTTCCCTTTTTAAAAAAATTGGGTATTATGTTGTTACGGTTAAAGATTTTCCATCAAATATAAGGGGTCTCCCATCAAATTATGCAGTAAGGGGTAGTTCTAAACCTATCTACGGGAGAAATGACTTTGATGATTTTTTGATTGCATTTGATATTCCGAGTATAAGGACTCATTTAAAAGATTTAAAAGAGGGTTCTGTCTGTATATATGATTCAAGGGATGGGCGGGAACTTACTGATGATTTAAAAAAAGAAGGAGTTTATTATGTTCCGCTTCCTTTAAGGGAAATAGCAAGAAAGGAGCTTGGTCTTGAGCTTATTAAAAATATGGTGGCTTTTGGTGTTCTTTCAGAAATTTTTGGTATTGGTGATGAAGTTACAACCGGTATAGTTATTGAGAATTTTAAAAAAAAGGGCGAGAAGGTTGTTGAGCTTAACAAGAAAGCAGTTTTAAGGGGTAGAGAACTTGTAAGGGAAAATCATAAAAAATTACCGGAGTTCAGGTTAAGGAAATTTGAGGATAAGGGCAGAATACTTGCTATGGGGAATGATTTTGTTTCAATGGGAGCTATTGCTGGTGGTTGTAGATTTTTAGCTGCCTATCCCATAACTCCTTCCTCAGAAGTACTTGAATTTCTATCAAAGGAAATGAAGAAATTTGGAGGTGCTGCTATTCAGGCAGAGGATGAGATTGCTTCTATTAATATGGCAATAGGTGCTTCAATAGCAGGTTTAAGAGCAATGGTTGCTTCTTCTGGTCCAGGAATAGCTCTAAAAACTGAGGCACTTTCCTATGCAGGAATGACTGAAACCCCTATCGTTATTTATTTTGCAATGAGGGTAGGTCCTTCAACAGGTCTTCCAACTAAAACAAGTCAGGAAGATTTGCTTTATATTATTTTTGCAGGTCATGGAGAGTTTCCAAGGCTTATTTTAATGCCAGCAACTCCTGATGAGCTCTTTTATCTAACAGCAGAGGCTTTTAATTTTGCTGAGGAGTTTCAGATACCTGTTATTGTTTTAACAGATCAGTTTCTCGCACAGAATAAGTTTACTGTTGATAAAGAAAAGATAGACCCTAAGAAAGTTGAGATAAGGAGAGGTAAAATTGTTTTAAATGGAGATGAAGTTCCAGGGAGTAATGGTTATCTTTTGAGATATAAGATTGAAGAGGACGGAATTTCTCCAAGAATAATACCAGGAGTTGAGGAGGGTGTTTTTGGAACAACAGGTTATGAGCATGATGAAGCAGGTTATGGGACAGAGGATGAGGATAACAGAGTCAATATGGTAAAAAAGAGAATGAGTAAAATTCAAAATTTGATAAAGAGGGTTCCACCTCCTTCTGTTTACGAAAAAAAGAATTCTAAAATTGGTATTATTTCAGCGGGTTCTACTTTTGGTCCTGTTATGGAAACGATAGAAAGGTTAGAAAGGGATGGAATTTTTGTTTCCTTTTTAAGGATTGTTACCTTATGGCCATTTCCTGAGGAAGAGGTAAGGAAATTTGTGGAGGATAAGGAAAAGGTTTTTATAGTTGAGCAGAATTATAAAGGGCAGCTTAGATTTCTTGTTGAAAATGCTATAATTGACATCCATAAAAATAAAATAAAGGGGATCACAAAATTTTCCGGAAGACCTTTTAAACCTCTTGAGATAGAGGAAAAAATAAGGGAGGAATTAAAATGGGTAAAATTTCAGGAGAGATAAAAGTTAGGACTCCAAAGGATTATGAAGGTTATAAAAAACCTACCTGGTGTCCCGGATGTGGTGATTTTTCAATTCTTTCTTCTTTAAGAAAGGTTGCTGCTGAAATTGGGTTAGAACCTGTAAAAACTGTTGTTGTTTCAGGTATAGGATGTTCCGGTAAATCCTATGCTTTTTTTTATGCCAACGGTGTTCATACCTTGCATGGAAGAGTTTTACCTGTTGCTACAGGAATTAAAATAGGTAATCCTGATCTTTTTGTTATAGGTCTTTCAGGTGATGGGGATGCCCTTGCTATTGGAGGAAACCATTTTATTCACACTGCAAGGAGAAATGTGAATATAAAACTTATTATAATGAACAATCAAATTTATGGTCTTACAAAGGGTCAATTTTCACCCACTTCAAATCATGGTTTTGTTACTGTTTCAAGTCCTTATGGTTCTGTTGAATTTCCTGTTGACCCTGTAGTTTTGGCTCTTGCTTCAGGAGCAAGTTTTGTAGCAAGAGCTTTTTCTGGGGAACCGAATTCTTTAACAGAAATAATTAAAGAGGCTTTTTTACATAAAGGTTTTTCTGTAATTGATGTTATCTCTCCATGTGTAACTTATAACAAAGTAAATACATATGACTGGTACAGGGAAAATATAGAGTTTTTACCTGATGACCATGATAAGGAAAATTTAAAAGAGGCTTTTTCCCTTGCTACTTCTTTTAACAGGAAAATACCCCTTGGAATTTTTTATAAAAAGGAAAGACCAACCTATGAAGAGCTCGTTCTTGATAGTGGTAATCCTTGCAGAGAAGATTTTTACTGCGGGAAAGACCGTGTTTATGAACTGATTGAAATTTTTTCAAAGTAAAAGTATTAAAAGTTCCTCAATTATTAAGGATTATAAAAAGGTAGAAAATATAATAGAAAAGAGGTTAAGGGAATTTAAAAGGATTTGGGCAGAAAAAGACCATATTGAGATTTTTAAGGAATTTATATTCTGTCTTTTAACTCCCCAGTCAAAGGCAAAATTTTGCTGGGAAGCTGTTTTAAATCTGGAAAAGAAAAATTTTCTTTTTAAGGGTAGTTATAATGATATTTTTAATGAACTGAATAAAGTAAGGTTCAGAAAAAGTAAAGCAAAGTATATTGTTGAAAACAGGATGAAATTTTTTAAAGATAATAGCTTTGAACTTATTAATATTCTCGAAAAAATAGAAGATGCTGAAAAGGCAAGGGATTTTCTTGTTAAAAATGTAAAGGGTTACGGTTTAAAGGAAGCAAGTCATTTTTTGAGAAATACAGGATTTTCCTTTGAACTTGCAATTCTTGACAGACATATTTTGAAGAATTTGAAAAGGGAAGGTGTTATTGATGAATTGCCTTCCTTTCTGCCAAAGAGTAAATATCTTGAAATAGAGGAAAAATTTAGAAAATTTTCAGATATAATAGGTATTCCATTACAGAATCTTGACCTTTTTTTCTGGTGGAAAGAAACGGGTGAAGTTTTTAAATGAATTTAATTGAAGATTTAAAGAAAGGTATAAAATTTAAAGATTTTTGTATATTTGCTGGTAGAATTTCAAGAGGGAGATTTCCTGAAGAGTATAACATGGATCTATTTTTAAGAAAAGATAAAAGAGAAATTTTTATTTTGAATTTGAAATATTTTGAAGGTAGAAAACCCTTTTACAGAAAATGGTTAGAAATTTTTAATGTAGGTGAAAATTTTTTTGACTCAGAGATTGAGGATTTTTTTCTTGAATTTATTTCAAAGGATATAAAGGGTGGAGAAAAAATCTATTTTGAATATATAAAGGATAAAGAAACTTATGATTTTCTATTCAGGGGTAATCCTCTTTATCTTTCAAGACTTGGTTTTAAACTTTTAAAGCTTAATTTTACCTGGATGAAAGATTTTTATTTTCCAGAAGGTTTCTGGGAGGGTTCACCCAAGATTCTTGCTGAAAAACCTGTTGATGAAAAAAGTAAAAAAGAGCATTTAAATAGAATAAAAAAAGAGATAGAAAAATTTTTTGAAGAGAAGAAAAATTCAAATGACCCTTTAATTTTGAAAGGGTTAAAAAGGAGAGAGGAATTTTTTAATTTTTTTATTGATTTTTAATTTTTATTTATTTTAAAATTAAAGGGGAGGAATAAAATGAAATTAAAGACCCTTGAAATTGAGCCTTTCACAAAGGAGCCTTACAGGCTTCTTGATGAAGAGGGGAAGCCTGTTTTTGATTTTGACCCTGAGGAATTTGGTTTTACGAAGGATTTTCTTCTGAATTTATACAGGGATATTCTTATTACAAGGGAAATTGATAGAATGGGCTGGATTCTTGTAAGGCAGGGGAAGGCTTATTTTTACATTTCCATAGGTGGACAGGAAACTTCTCATGTTGCCTCTTTATATGCCCTTGAAAAGGATGATTTAGTTATGCCCTTTTATAGAACT